>NZ_JAUXNK010000078.1 GCF_030682845.1 Methanolobus sp.
CCTGGAGATCTTTGGGGATACGGGATCTGGCAAGTCAAAGTTCGCCATGGCCGTTGCCAGAGAAGCGATCGCGTCAAAAAGAAGAGTATTCTATCTTGATACAGAGAGGAATCTTACAGAAGCTGATGTCAGGGACCTGAAAGGGTGCGAGTACAGGTACACACCTGTCATCGAGGAAATAGACAGGATAGTGCAGAACCTTCCAGTGGTTGATCTCATAATCATTGATTCGATAGGTTATCCCATTCTGACATCATACGCCCGGCTCAGTGTCAAGCAGAAAGGCGATGCTCTGCTAAAGCTTATCGCTATTTTCGGAGATCTCAAGACCTGGGCTTACAGGAACAAAGGTACTGTGATCGTCACAAACCAGCCAGAGTCAGAGTTCAACAAGGAACCTGGCCATGTTTTTAGACCATTCGGTGACAAGAGCCAGTTTTGCGCAAAAGAGATCTGGAAGACCGAGATCGTGGACCGCAAGCCTGCATACACCAATATCCGCATCAGTGCGTTTCGCAGCAGGTCCGTTGGTCATCGGACAAAGATAGCGGATATGAGTATCAGCAGCAGTGGTGTGGAGGTGCGGGCATGATAGTCGATGTTATCATAGACATTGGTGATGGGGACAGACACGTTGGTACGCTCTTTGTAGCATGTGACCACTGCCCCCAAACACATGATATGTGGCCCATGGGCCAATTTGCTTCGGGTGTTCAAATAGGATACGATGCTGTGAACTCTTTCAAACAGATGAGAAGAGAGAACTGCGGAGGGGTTTGATGGAAGAGATCATAGATGCTGCCAAGAGATACAGGGCAGCAGGTATAATAGTTCACCCACTTTCCTCACCAAAGGACCACAAGCCATCTCCGGGAAAGCGTCCCTTGCTTTCCAGGTGGCAGAAGCTGGCCACAAACCCCACTGATGAGGAGCTTGACAACTATTTTGTCAAGAAGGACTATAATCTCGGTGCAGTGTGTGGAAAAGCATCTGATCTTATGGTGATAGATGTTGATTGGTATATCAAAGGCATGTGGGACGACATTTTAAAAGGCGTTGATACATCTGACTGGGTGAAACAGCACCGGACATCTGGCAGATGGCACTGGCTGTTCAGGTTCAACCCGGCGTTTGAGCTAAAGCACGCCAAACCACTGGGCATAGATCTGCTTGGCGAGGCTGGCAACGTCGTCATGAGCCCGTCGATACATGAGGCTGGCAATGTTTACAAGATGGACGGCGATATCACAAAAAGGCCGCAGATCCCCAACAAGGTGATATCCAGCTTGATGAAATGGCTGAACACCTACCAGGAGCTCCGGATGACACTGAACAGGAGCAGACCGGCCTTTAAAGATTTCTTTGAGTCCGTTTTTGTAAAAGATGACCTCGGTAAGGATGTGGATGGTAACAAGATACCCAATCCGATGTATCATGACCTGAGCGTGTTCAGGGACATGGAAGGAAGGCAGAGGATGTTGCACATCTGCGCAGAGCTTATGGCAAACGGCGCTGACCAGAAGCAGATGATGCTGTTCTGCATGATGGCGTTTGGTAACGAGTTCGATAGAGAGAACAGTGCATATCAACTTAAAAAGATCGATCCTGGCGCAACTGCAAAGACAGCCTCGATAAAAGCCGACCCCGTGCTTTCCCAGTTCCATAGTCCCGGCAGATCGGATCCCATAGAGGACGAGTACAGGAACTACTATTCGGTCGATATAGGAGCAAATGGCAAGGCCACTATAAAACTGAACCTGGCAGCTATTGCAGCAGGTGTCACAAAGAAATTGATTGTGATAAGCTATGCAGAGCAGCTTTACATCTACCAGGAAGGATGCTATGTTGAAGGGCTTGTTGCCATCAAGTCTGAGATACAGAACATAGCAAAGACCGTGGGATACACCGGGCCCCTGTCAAGGATCACCAGTGAGATCATTCATTATCTGACGTATGAGACACCCCACAATGAGTATCCTTTCAACCAGATAGACAATATGATCCCTGTCAACAACGGTGTGGTCAAGTTCAACTTTGATACAGGCGATGTGGAGCTGGTGCCACATGACCCCAAATACATGTTCAACTATAAGCTCCATGCCGACTTTGACCAGAGCACCATGTCTGATGAGATCCACGAAAAGATGATAACAAAGTACGTGGCACCCGAACATATTGACATATTGTATCAGATCCCGGCACAGGCACTCCTGCAGATGGCAAGTGAACCGTACAAGAAAGCGTATCTTATCCAGGGCGACCCCAACGCCGGCAAATCCACTTATCTTCAGTTACTTGAACGGGTCTTCGGGATGGAGAACATAAGCGCAGAGTCGCTGCAGTCACTCAGCGAGAACCGGTTCGCCAAGGCAAACCTGGAAGCTAAGACATTCAATATCTTTGATGATATGAGTGACATCCCCATGTCGGAGACCGGGACGTTCAAAACACTTACTGGCAAGCGGTGGCACTCTATCGAGAAGAAGGGAAAACAGGCATACATGGCCCCTCTTGGAGCACTGCATGTTTTCACATGTAATGCACCGCCTTCTTTTGATAAGAAGGTCAAGAACGACACTGCTTTCTGGGACAGGTGGGAATACGCGTTCTTTCCTTACTGGTTTGAGAAGGATCCCGATTTCACCGTGAA
Organism: Methanolobus sp.; assembly: GCF_030682845.1. GTDB lineage: Archaea > Halobacteriota > Methanosarcinia > Methanosarcinales > Methanosarcinaceae > Methanolobus. The sequence continues at coordinate 2,651 of NZ_JAUXNK010000078.1, forward strand.
GATGTTCGCTCCCGAAAACCTATCTGGCTTTTTATACAGGGTGATAAAGAAAATGATAGAGATCAAACGCAGCGGCCTGGTGGTCAGAAGTTCTGCAGGCGAGGTTCGTGAGATGTGGAGCTACAATTCTGACCCGATATACCAGTTCCTTCAGGAAGGTCTCGATCATGAGAGAAAGGGTGTGAACGTCGCAAAGGAAGACCTGCTTGATTCGATCTTCCGCTGGGCCCTGGCCAATGATGTGGACACCGGAAAGATACCCTCGACAACGACCGGGTTGACACAATCGGTGGACAAGTACGAAGTGTATGCAAGAAGGCCGGTCGATGAGAATGGCGTAAGGATACATACATACGAGCTGCCAGGTGCATGGAAACACGGTTTTGCTTTTGCAGCACCCGTGATAAGGCTCAAGACCGAGCAGGTGAAACTATGACCGTCTTGCACTGTGCCCGGCTTGTCCGGGTTATTTTGAGAATTGTTTTCTTGCGGGTATTTCCTATAATACCATACATATCTTATTTTTCCATATATAAGGAGTTAGAGAAAAGTAGGACATGTCGGGCAGGGTACAAAGTTTCCAGCTATTCAAAGGGTGGTAGCATGAACTTTGCTCCAGCATCCTGCATGTGCCTGTATTGCAAGGAGAGGACCTTCATCACAGAGCCTGCTGGTAGGACCACCCGCCCCAGATGCGCAGAGGTGGTGGAACTGGTCACGGGAAAGAAGCTCAGGCTATCCAGAACACCGGTCAGTCCAGGCGGGAAGGCCTCAAGTTTGCCTGTGGTGGAAAGAAAAGAGGGTGATCTAGGGTTGTGACACTGGGATGACCACAAAAACAACAATTCTACGAACGATCAGAAAACACTGCCTTGAGTGTGTGTGCGGTTCGCCGATGGAAGTTGAGCAGTGTACATCTGAGAATTGTGAACTATATCCCTACAGGTTCGGGAAGGACCCAACACCCAATCTTAGCAGATCAAAGATAATGACTGGTAATAACCCCAGTCAGTTTTGTAATAACTCAGCGCCTGGGCGTGAGAAGTTCTCTCTAGGATCAACGAACGCGGCAAGGGTGGTACCTGAGTATTAATAAGCATTTTTTGAGGCGTTCTTGGCTCGAATTTGGCAGTTTTAAACAAGAGGATATTATGGAAATACAACAGATCAACATTAACGAACTGAAACCTTTCGTGAACAAAATGAAAAAACATCCTGAACAGCAACTTAAGATGCTGAAGAGATCAATACAGGAGTTCGGATGGACAAACCCTATCCTCATCACATCCGATAAGATGGTAGTAGCAGGTCCTGCAAGGCTTCAGGCTGTCCTTGAGCTGGGTCTTGCCGAGGTTCCTGTAATGATCCTTGACCTGCCTTATGAGAAGGCCGTTGCCTACGTTATCGCCGATAACAGGCTGGCTGAGCTGGCAGAAACGGACACTGAGATGCTGGCAAAGCTGCTTCAGGAAATAGCAGAGATCCCGGACTTCGACCTTGAGGCCACCGGTTACACGCTGGACGATGTGGACAGCCTGCTCGGATCGATAACACCGGTCGAGGTCGTAGAGGATGAAACGCCTGCACCACCAGAAGAGCCGGTGACAGTTCTCGGAGATATATGGGAGCTGGGAGATCACAAATTACTCTGCGGGGACAGCACCGACCTGGGCCAGGTGGCCAGGCTTATGGGCAGGCAAAGGGCTGATCTGGTGTTCACTGACCCTCCCTGGAACGTGAACTATGGAGTAGCGAAGAGTCCGCGCTGGAGGCAGCGAAGCATAATGAACGATGCCATGGGAACAGAGGACTTCAAAGAGTTCATGATGGCAAGCTTTGCGTGCATGAACCAGTACTCAAAGGATGGTTGTCCTACCTACGTTGTAATGTTGGCCCAGGAATGGGGGAATTTCATGCTGGCCCTAAAGGAGAACAACTACCACTGGAGCAGCACGATAATCTGGGCAAAAGACAGGCCTGTGTTGTCGAGAAAGGACTGCCACACCCAGTACGAGCCGATCAGGTACGGCTGGAAAGATGGTGCTCCAAGGCTGTTCCAGGTGGAGGACAGGAAACAGTCAGATGTCTGGAACTTTGACCGGCCTTCACCCTCCGAGCTTCACCCGACCACAAAGCCGGTGGCCCTGGTTGCAAATGCCATCATTAACTCGTCCAGGCAGAAGGCTCTTGTGCTGGACCTGTTCGGTGGTTCTGCCACGACTCTAATTGCATCACATCAGCTCAACCGTATATGTTATTCAAGCGAGCTGGACCCACGCTACTGCGATGTCATAGTTCAAAGATATGTCAATCTGACCAGCAACCGCGAACTGAAACGAAATGGAGGGATATTCACATGGGAAGAAAGAAAGGCAGCACAATAATGGCCGAAGTATCCGAGCCGCTCATCAAGCTCCTCAAGTCCGGTGTCCCTGTTATCCATGCATGTGATGCTGTAGGGATAACTTCTGTCACCTACTACGACTGGATGAAACGTGGCGAGCTGGAAACGACGGGCCAGTATCACGATTTCTACCTCCTGGTAAAACAGGCCAGGGCAGAGGCCATTGCCAGGAACGTTGCCATCATACAGAAAGCAGCAACTCATACCTGGCAGGCTGCAGCGTGGTGGCTTGAGCGCACATGTCCTGCTGAGTTTGGAAGGCGGGAAGTTGAGATCAATATGACCCAGAACAATGTCGAGGTCAATACAGATGAAACAAGAGAGAGGATCACTAGCAGAATCAATAGCATCGCTGCCAAGATCAGAGCGCCAGAAGATCTTGAGTGATATCGGCGATGAAGTGCTCCAAAAGTTGGAATACGACTGGAAGTTCTGGGCTAGGCCCAACCAACTACCACCTGAAGGAGACTGGCAGTACTGGCTGGTACTCTCAGGGCGCGGCTGGGGGAAATCGAGGGTTGGAGCCGAATGGGTCCGGGAAAGAGTAGAGTCTGGCAAATCCCGCAGGATAGCCCTGGTGGCTCCAACAGCAGCTGATGCCAGGGACACGATGGTAGAAGGCGAATCCGGTATACTGTCGGTCTGTCCGCCGTGGAACCGGCCAGTCTACGAGCCATCCAAACGCAGGCTCACCTGGCCCAACGGTGCTATTGCTTTACTTTTCAGCGCAGAGGAGCCGGACAGGTTGAGAGGACCACAGCATGATACTGCATGGTGTGATGAGATAGCGGCCTGGAAGTATCCTGATAGGACCTGGGATATGCTGCAGTTTGGTCTTAGGTTGGGTGATGACCCCAGGGCGGCAATCACAACAACTCCCCGGCCCATCCCGCTGGTCAAGGCCCTATTGAAAGACCAGAATACCCACGTGACAAGAGGGTCCACCTATGAGAATCTGTCAAACCTGGCGCCGGCCTTCATCGACGTGATCATCAGCAGATACGAAGGGACCCGGTTGGGAAGGCAGGAGCTCAACGCAGAGATACTGGACGATAATCCGGATGCACTATGGACAAGGGATATTATCGAGAATAACAGGGTCACAAGAACGCCGGAGCTGGTCAGGGTCGTTGTGGGCGTGGACCCGGCGGTCACATCCACCTCATCCGCAGACGATACAGGCATTGTTGTTGCTGCTGTGGATGAGAGGCAGCACTACTATGTCCATGGGGACTATACCATCCACTCAACACCGAGGAAGTGGGCCCAGGAGATCATTGCAGCCTACTACAAGCATTCTGCCGACAGGGTGATCGGGGAGGTCAACAACGGCGGTGAGCTCGTGGAATATACGCTCCGGACGATCGACCCGAACGTTTCTTATAAATCAGTTAGAGCCAGCCGTGGGAAGCACACTAGGGCCGAGCCTATCAGTGCCCTGTACGAGCAGGGCAAGGTCCATCATGTTGGTTCCTTCCCGGCTCTTGAGGACCAGATGTGTGATTGGGTCCCGGGAGAGGGAAGTAGCCCGGACCGCGTGGATGCGCTTGTCTGGGCTCTCTCAGAGCTTAGCAGATCGAGGTTTGGAGCACAGGAGCTGGACCTGTCAGCATTGATAAAAACAAGATCGAGGTATACATGAGACCAAAACTCTATGCGACCGTGAGCAAGAACACGACCGCAGTGCTCCACCGGGTGATGAAGGAGCAGGATTGCAACAAGAGCCGGGCGGTGGACTTTATTGCAGAGCATTATTCGAAGATGCAGAACATTTTAAGAGAAAAGCAGATGGAAGAGACGGCAGAGCTGGTGATCAGGAAATTGAAGCTGAAAAAGTTGGTGTAGAGGAGCAGAATCCTCTACAGTTGTTTCCATTGGTCATCGGTTAAGGAGAGTTTTTTTGACTGATAGTATCGATTCTATGCTAAATGTCCACCGTGATCTATGCTCAGTTTTCATGAAACCAATATCATGTTCCGGTATGTGGCATGCTCGAACTTTGGTCAACTCTTTGATAAATTACTACCATTGATGAAATTCTCTTCCTAACCAATGACACATAACAAATTATCTTATGAACTTGCGTATTAATAAATATTCATGTCGGCACATATAAAAAAGATATAAACTCACCCACTCAATATTGTGGAAATCCTATTAATGTTTACAGCACTGTTCCCATTAAACAGATCACATGGTGAAAAGAGCCAGGACCGGCTATGTTTTAAACTCTTTTTTTAGTGTTAGAAAAATACGATATTTCAGAGACTTTTTATTATTTTCGGTTTGTCTCGTAACCGTTATTCTTTATTTGTATTGACCAATCGACAACACAGATAAATTTGAATATATAGTAATTGTTTGCATTATATTCTAACTTATCTGTACTGTAGAGTTGTCAATACAAATAAAGAAGAAATGTTAAGGGGGTAAAACAGAAAATAATAAAAAGTCTCACGGTGGTTCTATGAGCAGAACAGGGATTCTCTGAAGCTCATCGCAATAGACTATCCTTCAGGCCAGGCTCTTAGTACTATAAAGAATGACATTATTAAGGCTGCCAGTACTCCTACATACCTTGAAGATACCTGCAGATGGCCCAGGGGACTGACCGAGGAGCTCATCTATGTTACTAATGGGGAACCCTCCCAGATGGCGAAGGAATTCATCGGGCTTGCAAGTTCTCCTGCATATACTCAGGATTTCCACAGATATGGTTTCTTTTCTTTAACTGAGACTTGAGATGCTATTGTTCTCAATTTCAGTTGAAGGAACTAAGTGTCCCCATTTAGTTCCTTTCTTTTCCAAAAGCCACTTTTGAGACTTTTTCCTTGTCCAGTAACCACATTCGTACAGTGCTGAATACCTTCCTTGAATAGCGACAGCTTCACGCAGCACATGGGACAGTTAATTAGAACTATCGGTCACAACTCCGCTCTTTTTGGGCTGAGCCGGTCAGCATGTACTTGCACCGCCCACTCCCGCCGGTGCAAGATTGCATTAGCATTTGAACATGCTAAGGTCACTCCTTGTTCCCAACCAATGGGTACAGGGCGTTTCTCGATTTAAAAATGAGCTATATGATTCCGGTAGAGGCATGGAATCTCTATAGTTCAGATAGCTCTGTAAATATGTATTACTGCTCTAGAATTCAGGTTTGTTGGTCGCTGACATGGTCTTCATGAGCGCTATTCTTGCAGGAAGCAGTGACAGTAGTAAAAGGTAGAAAAAGGTGGAAAAAATGACCACCATAAGAAGCATCGTTATTCCCCGCCGTCTGAAACCCCTGTGGTCTCCTCGACGAACTGCTCGATCCTCTTTTTGATTGTGTCCCTCAGATCCCGTATCTGCTGCATCTTCTCTTCATCTGTGCCGGTAAAGGTTTCAGGGTCCTGGAAGGGCCAGTTCATCTGCACAAACGGCCTGGGGAATATGGGGCATTCTTCTTCATTTTTCCTGTCACAGACCGTGATGACGAAACTGTAGAGTCTCCCCTGCCTGAACAGGTCCCATGCTGCCTGGGTCTTCTTTCTCCTGAGGTCGAAACCATCCTCTTTCATGACATCGATCACAATGGGATTGATGCTGGAAGGCTTGAGTCCCGCACTCTCCACCTCGAACCTGTTCCCTCCGATCCTCCGGAGGTATTCTTCGGCCATCTGGCTTCTTGCGCTGTTGTGCACGCATATGAAAAGCACCTTGATCTTTCTGTTATTGTAAGCCATACTCCTTCTTAAGTGATACAAGCGGATAAACCTGACCTGTATAAACACTATATCCCAGATAGATTTTGTATAACTCCGATTTAAACTATGATTTATAGATTAATATATAGACATACGGCATTTCTATATTGCAGAACGTTCTATATACATTATTTGTACAAGTATTATATATCCTAAACACAGTTTAGCACTCAGAGCGATTAAACCCCGCTCGGAAATGACAAAACAAGTAGCATAAAAGGTGTAAAGATATGAATCTGAAGAAACTCTTTAACAACGAAGCTGGTGTTTCACCCATCGTTGCAACCCTCGTTCTCGTGGTAGTTGCAATCGCCGGTGCAGCAGCAGTCGGTACAATATTAGGATCATTCTCAAGCGACGTTTCCAGTGAAGCAAGCGCAGGCGATGCCAAGATGGCCGCTTCAACCGAACTCCTCATTGCAGGAAGCTCAACCGTTCAGCCCGTTTCTGAGCTCATTGCAAAAGAATTCATGAAACAGAACGCCGGTATCAAGGTCACTGTACAGGGTGGCGGCTCTGGTGCAGGTATGACCTCAGCAGGTCTTGGAATTGTTGACATAGGTGCAGCATCCGAGGAAGTTCCAGTATCTGTAACAACCAAGTATCCTGACCTCCAGGTTCACACGATTGGTGGAAGCGCAATCGCTGTTATAATGAACAAGAACCAGCCTGATACCCACTTGAACATCTCAAAGACAGAGTTACAGTATATCTTCAACGGAACCACCACCGGCCCTAATTTTATGATTAACAACACCCCCGCCCCAGCAGGCCTTAAGGTATTCCAGAGAGCAGACAAGTCCGGAACTGAGGACACATTCGCTGGCTACCTCTTTGGCAGCAGTACCGCAATTGATGGTATCGCCACAATCGAGGGTGCAAACGGTAACGCTGGTGTACTGGCAAAGGTCGCTGCTACACCCACCTCAATCGGTTTTGTAGACTACGGATTTGCAACAACAACTAAAGATGTCAAGATTCTGAACGTCGAGGACAAGAACAACAAGGGCGTTGACACAGTATTCACAGCTTCCAGCGACAACATCAAGAAAGAGCTTGCTCTTGACAAGGCAACTGGCAGCGTGTACTACCCACACGGTCTCACCCGCCCACTGAACTACCTGACAAATGGAAACCCGAACACCATACAGAGCGCATTCATTGACTTCGCAATGTCTCCGGGATCCATCCCAGCCTTCAAGGCAACCGGGTACTTCTCAATATCTGAGATCTAAACATAGTCAAAAGCAGTTTGAATTACCTGTGCCCGCTGGCACAGGTCCTTTTTTTAATAACAAGAGATTTCGCAACATGAAGGAAAACGATATATTTTTACGCATACCTCATGCCGTCTTTCTTTTCTGCAGTATTACAACAGCCTTAACCACTGTATTCGTTATAGGCTTTATATTCTATACTGCCTATCCCGTCTTTGCAAAAGAGGGACTGGGTTTCATAACAGGTTCAGTATGGGACTATGGCAATAATGTATACGGGATACGCATATTCATTGCAGGTACCCTCATCCTGACTGTCGTGACGCTCATACTTGCCATTCCTCTGAGCATTTTCACGGCCATATTCCTTGCAGAGTTCGCACATCCGCGTGTTGCCGCCATAGTGCGCCCTCTTGTGGAGCTGCTGGTGGGCATTCCCTCCGTGGTCTACGGCATATTCGGACTTTTCGTACTGCATAGTATATTCAGGGATCACGTCAATCCCTTAATTGACAGTATACTCGGGTTCATACCCATTTTCGCCAATACGAGTCCGACAAGCGCAACAGGTGTGCTTCTTGCTTCCGTTGTGCTTGCAATCATGATACTTCCGACCATTGTGGCGCTTTCAGAGGATGCTATAAGATCGGTACCCCAGGAATACAGGGAAGCCTCATTTTCAGTGGGAGCCACACACTGGGAGACCATCCGGAAGGTGGTGATACCTGCAGCCTCCGGAGGCATAATGGGTTCCGTGATCCTTGGCACCATGCGTGCCATGGGAGAGACCATGGCAATCGTGATGCTGCTGGGCAATAGCCAGAAGATACCTGCGTCAATATTCGACACGGGATATGCAATGACATCAAAGATCCTTAATGAGATCGGCTATTATGTCGCTGTCGACGAAGCCAGAAGCGCTCTTTTCGGTATCGCAGCTGTTCTGTTTGCTATGGAAATAGTGTTTGTTGCCCTGGCAAGGAAGATTGGAGGTAGGGCATGAAGAAAAGAAGGATTACTGAACTTCTGTTCAAAACGATAGCATATGCCGCAGGAGCAACAACTGTGCTGGTTCTGATAGGGATACTTGGAAAGATTACCATTGAAGCTATTCCAAGCCTGAGCTGGTACTTCCTGCTGACGCCTGAATCAGAAACCAAGGGTTTTGGAGGAGGAATAGCCAATGCAATAGCCGGGACTGTCTTACTCTCGGTATTCTCGACTCTTCTTGCAGCACCCATTGCTGTGGGAACTGCCATCTACCTTAAAAAGTACGCAAAGGACGGGTATTTTGTCCGGGGTTTTGGTTTCATCATAGACGTGCTGTCAGGCACCCCCTCGATAGTCCTCGGGATATTCGGGCTCTTGATACTGGTATATCACATGCGTTTCATCAGTGGAGGTTTTTCCCTTATATCCGGCACCATTGCTCTGGCAATCCTTATCCTCCCTGTTATAGAAAGAGCGGCGGAAAAGGCCATAGAGAGCGTCCCTCGTGAACTGGAAGAAGCAAGCTATGCTCTTGGGGCAAATAAATGGGAAACTTTGAAGTTAATCACTCTGCCATATGCACTAACCGGGATTGTAACAGGCATTGTACTGAGCATAGGGAGGGCTGCAGAGGAGTCTGCAGTGGTGATACTGACAGCTGGATACACTCAGTTCTTACCCGAACTGAAGGTGTTGCCTAATGAAAAATTTCTGTTCGGAGTGAAGATCTATCCGTTCCAGGATCTTGTTGCCGCACTTCCAATAACGGTGTATCATTCATTTGAATTTCCAAATATGGTATCGCCTTCAGAAGGTTTTGCAGCAGCTTTTGTGCTTATCGTCATAGTAATGTTGATAAACGCAACCACAAGACTGATCCTCTGGAAGCGCAAGATAGGCTAACCCGCCTGTCCTTCTTTTCTTTTTACTCCCACATAGCTTATTCAAAGCTGCTGCTCCCTTTCCTTTCTCTATACTTTACATTCATCTATATACTTCACTTAGATTAAGTATATATCAGCACATTCTTTTACTAGCATTAGATGGCTGGTACAAACACGGAAACCTATTCTGATAATGAGATCGTGTCTGAGGAGGCGGAGCTCTCTTTCCGGGAACCTGAAGTGTCTTATTCTGAGAGTGTCGCCGGGGAGGATGTGCATGTTCAGGAAGTTTCCGGTTACAATGGTAAGGACAAAAAAGGGAAAAAGGGTATTTTCAGGCTTTGGGGTAAGCAAAAGAAGAGTGAGGTCCACGAGCCTTCGGTCAGGTCAGGCAAGCCTGCCGGGAAAAAGCGCTTTGGATTGAGCTTCAGGAAGAAGAGGGATGTTCCCGGCAGCAGGGCGGGCTCTCCGGAGGATGTGGAGGAGGCAGCAGGCAGGCAGGAATGCGGTGAATATGGGGAATATGAGGAGGGCTCTGTTGCTGTATCGATGCTTGACGGAGCAGATGCTTTGGACTCAATAAGTGATGTGCCGGAGGAAGGTTCAGGTAAAAGGCGCTTGTTTGGTAGGGGGGGCTCCCGGAAGAAAGTGAAAATGGCAAAAAAGCCTGCCGGGAAGAAAAAATCGGGCTTTGGTCTCAGGAGAAAGAAAAGCCAGCCTGATGATCCTTTGTGCCTGCCTGAGGACAAGGAGGGACTTTCTGAAAGCGAGGATGACTTTATCCAGGTTCTGCTGCAGAAGATCGAGAAACTCATCAATCCCAAGCCCGAGGTCATCGACGAGCTGGTCTTTGAGCCGGGAGTGGTCAGCAAACCGGTCCATGGCGTGCCTCACAGGGAGCTGGATCTCATATACGAAGTAACTCCCAGGTTCCAGTATGTGCATGTCTGGTTTGACGGGGAGGAGCTTTCCTACGAATGCATGGAGCCTCCTCTCAGTGAGACCGAGGAGCAGACCATGGCGATCGTCCAGAACGCCTTTGACAAGATGGCTCACTCCGAGATACTGCTGGTCGAGGAGGAGAACCGCAAGGATGCTCTTAAGGACCGTTTCTACTTCATCACGGAGATCTATCGCTTTAAACTGACAGAAGCACAGAAAGAGAAGTTCTTCTATTATCTTCACAAAAAATACATGGGATTTGACAGGATCGACCTGCTCATGAACGACCCCTATATCGAGGATGTCACCTGCAACGGTCCTTATTCCAATCTGTATGTCAATCACCGCATGTATGGCTCCCTTAAGACCAACGTCTCCTTCGAGGAGCTTGAGCTCAACAACTTCGTCATGCGGATGGCCCAGGCTGCAGGCAGGCACATCTCAGTGCTCCAGCCCATCAGGGACGCCACCCTGGTAGATGGCAGCCGTGCCAACCTCACCCTCGGCAAGGAGGTCACCAAGAGAGGCTCCACCTTCACCATCAGGCGCTTCAAGTCCAATCCTGTATCCTGCATCGACCTCATGAACTACGGCACCTATGATGCACAGGTGCTGGCTTACTTCTGGCTCATGATCGAATACAAGCGCTCCGTACTTGCAGCAGGCGGCACAGCCTCAGGTAAGACCACCACCCTCAACGCCCTGGGCTCTTTCATACCTCCCGAATACAAGATAGTGTCCATTGAGGACACCGCCGAGATGAACCTCATGCATCCCAACTGGACCCAGTCCATCACAAGGGCGGGTTTTGGAGGGGACAGCGGCGGCAAGTCTGCAGGTGACATCGAGCTCTACGACCTGCTCAAGGCCGCACTGAGGCAGAGGCCCGAGTACATCGTGGTAGGTGAGGTCCGTGGCTCCGAGGCAGGCACTCTCTTCCAGGCCATCTCCGTAGGCCATCCCTGCATGGGCACCATCCACGCCGGCTCCATCCAGGAACTGCTCTCCAGGGTTGAATCCGAGCCCATGAACGTGCCCAGGAACCTCTTTGCCAGTGTGGACATGGTCATATTCAACGCCATGGTCAAGGTCGGTGAGCACTTCATCAGGCGCGCCCTGAGAATAGTGGAAATAGTGGAACTGGACCCTGAACGCAAGGACCTGATCACCAATCCTGTCTTCAAATGGGACCCGGTCGAGGACCGCTATGAGTTCAGCGGCAGCAGCTCTCTTTTTGAGGATATCGAAGAGGAATTCGGCATAAAGGTAGAGGAACTTGTCCGGGAGATGGACGAGCGGGCAAAGTATATTGAAAGCCTTTCCCAGCAGGGAATATGCGATTATAAGGATGTTGCCCGGGCTATCAGGAAATATGCGCGCCACAAGGATGAGCTCATGGAGACGATGCAGTAAATGGCAAAGGGCAGCACTGATGGTATCCGTCGGGCATTCAACGACGGTGAGACCAACGAATACCTCGAGAAGTACAAGATGTTCTGCTACTTCCTGGGTAAATACTTTGACAAAAAGCCACGGGAGGATATTTCCAGATCCCTCTACCAGGCCGACCTGGTGA
>NZ_JAUXNK010000025.1 GCF_030682845.1 Methanolobus sp.
TTTTTTCCGATACTTACATACAAGGATCATGTGGTATTGCAGCAAGTATTTGTGTCGGTTTTTTGATTTCCATGTATTCATAATATCGCCATTCAGCCCATACCCTAAAGGGTATGGGATTTCTGGCTAGTTCTTTTTAAAAATACCCAAATATACTGCAGAAAAATTGACAGCCAACGACTACAATCACGGATTGTGGCCAACTATTACCTGTACATTCGTGAGGCTTTCCAGCTTATCCACCATCGGATGCCTGAACCTTTCCACCAGAAGATATGTGAACTCAGCTTCAGGGTTCAGCTCTGCAAGCTTGATGGTATTGATATATGCCCGTTCAAGGGATTCCTGATCAGGCGTTCTTGGCACTTCCGCATTAAGAGGATATATCTCTCCAAGCTCCTGTGGATAGGCTCCGAAGGGTGGTTTGAATATCAGTACGTTGTCATACCCGCTGTCAAGCTTTATGGGGGCCGGCCTGATGAGGGCTGAACCGCGTATCGTGAAGCGTTCAAGCTGGTTAGCAAAGCGCAGTACCTCAGGCCTCTTCGCAGATTCAGGGCCGCAGTAGAAGAAAGTAGACTTGGAAGCAGGGTCCAGTTTCTCGAGCCACTCTGAATGAGTGTACATCTGTTTGAGAGCTTCAAGCATGCGCGGATGTGAGCGGCAGCGCTGCTCCACGAGTTCCAGGAGGTTGCCTTCCCATATCGCCTGCTTTATGATGCGTATCTCTTCAAATGTGACGTAAAGATTGTGTCTTGCAAGTAGTTCCGTGGAGTTGTAGGCTTTTTTGAGCTCTTCCGGAGAATGCTTCAGGCAGATGGGACATGAGCAGGGGAGATACTTCAGGTCGTCCACATGGTAAGTTCCTCTGCTTGTGATGTAACGCCGGTCCTTGGCATATAGCGCATATGCTGCCGAGTCGAACAGATCACACCCAAGCGCCACGGCCAGGGAAAACATCATGGGGTGCCCGGCGCCGAACAAGTGTACGGGAGCTGTGGGGTCAAGCCCTTTCTTGGAGGCGGCAATGACATCCACAAGGTCAGCATAGCGGTAGGACTCCATGAGTGGGACAACGGCTCCGAAGGGATAGACATCAAAACCTGTTTCAGAGAGCGTCCTTGCACATTTCTCCCGCAACTGCATGTAGGAAGAACCTTGGACAGGACCTGCCAGTAGCATATCCCCGGTCACAAGCTTCCTGGCTGCCTGCAGGCGTTCAATGGTAATGTCAAGTTCCTCGCTGGCTCGCTCAAAGCTGACATCGGGAGGTGTCGGTATATCCAGCGGTACACCGATGTCACTGCCAATCTTCTGCTGGAAGTCTATTATCTGTTCATTGGTGACCTCGACCTCGCCATAGACCGAGAGCTGGAACGAACCCGAGTCTGTCATTATGGGACCGTCAAAATCAAGGAGCGAGTGAAGGCCGTCTTTCAGGGCTTTTTCCCTCAGTTCATCCTTGCGGTAGATGATGTAGGAGTTAGTGATCAGTATCTGGGCCCCGAAGTCCCTCATCTCTGAGGGTTTTATCGTCTGGATATTGGGGTTGATCACTGGCATGACCGTGGGAGTCTCCACAACGCCATGGGGTGTTGTAAGCCTGCCTATACGACCTGCTGTGTCCTTATGGATAATATCGAATCGTGATGACATATAGGGGAGTAGATAAAGGTAAAGATATATGTAACTTCTTACATGGGAAGCGGGAGTATCTCGCGATGATTTATTATACTAAAAGAAAAGTTATGGATTATATATGCATGTAAGGCAAATATTAGGGAATTCTCATTGCATCTGTTCACAGATGAACAATGAGTGTTGAAAAGGATTGGTGTAGCGTCTTTAATGATATTCGAGATTTTTATAAGAAGCAATTTCTTGCATTCCTGTTCCCACAAAAATAGCTGAGTCTTATGATTGATGTTATATGGATATTCATATTCCTGTGCCTTGTACAGTCTGCCATTTTTTCCGGTCTCACTATCGGTCTTTTTGGACTGACGCCCCTGCGGCTTGAGATCGAGGCTGAGTCTAAGAACCCTTATGCCTTGAAAATCCTGAGTCTCCGAAAGAACTCAAATTTCCTTCTGGCTACCCTTTTGTGGGGCAATGTGGGTACAAATGTATTGCTGGCGCTGCTTACAGACAGGGTAATGGCAGGGGCTGCAGCTTTTGTATTTTCGACTGTAGTGATTACCTGTTTCGGAGAACTGGCACCACAGGCATATTTCTCACGCAACGCCCTGAAAATGGGAGCATATCTTTCACCTCTTGTTAAGGTGTACAGCTTCCTGTTATACCCTGTTGCAAAACCGTCGGCGATAGTCCTTGACTGGTGGCTTGGTAAGGAAAAGGTCGAGTACTTCAAGGAGAGGGCTTTCAGGGCAATGATCATGAAACACATGTCTTCGGCAACCTCAGACATCGACAGGTGTGAGGGCATAGGAGCCTTGAACTTCCTTTCAATAGATGACCTCGACATAAAGAAGGAAGGATCTATCATACACCCCATGAGTATCGTAAAGCTGCCTTTTGAAGGCGATCTGCCAATATTCCCAAAGATAGGAAGCACTCCCGGAGACACATTCGTTCAGCAGGTGGCAGCCTCCGGAAAGAAGTGGACAATTATTATCAATGAAATGGAAGAACCGAAAATAGCCATTGATTCTGATGCCTTCTTAAGAGGAGCTTTGCAGGTTGATGATAATTTCAATCCTTACAGATACTGCCATCATCCCATTGTAGTATCTGACCCGAGGGAAAAGATAGGCGGCGTTATCAACAGGCTCAAGGTCTATCCTATAGACTCGGAGGATGACGTCATCGATCAGGACCTGATCATTTACTGGAACAAGGACGACCCTGAGAGAAGGATAATCACAGGGTCAGATATACTGGGACGCCTGTTGCGCGGAATAGTTGTAAGGGTAGAATAAATGGCAGGTGCCATAAGGTAGCTTTGGCCTTCCTGCAACCACAGAACTAATTGTATAAAAACAGCTTATACTTACAGTAAGTAGAATGCAATTGATCACATATAGCATACATATACATTAAAACTGATTGAGGCATTGTAAGAAGAATAGCGCAAATGCTAACAAAAGAACAAAAACAACATCATCGTTTACGACGACCTTCGGTCAGGATCATCATAACAATACAAAAAGAAAAGTGATAGAATAAGTGAGCTGGCAGCGATCCGTAGTTCCCGAAGAC
>NZ_JAUXNK010000079.1 GCF_030682845.1 Methanolobus sp.
CGCCTTATCCGCCGCCGGTGACCTGTCCGATATCAACTGTCTGTGAGCCCCTTTGGGAATAACTCTGCGCATATTCCTGTGCATCCATTCCTTTTTCAGCCTCTTTTTTCTCTTTCAGCTCATCTGGATCGATTATCAAAAGGACATCGACTTTATAGTAAAGACCCGTTGCGTCAATCTGCGCCCAGATACCTTCGTCATCCTTCATGACATCCAGCACCCTTCCCGTGGTGCCGGTGTTCAGGTACCTCACGGCATCCCCGGCTACGATGCGGTCCCCGTTGATGTCCAGAGCTTCTAAATGTTCATTTTCAGCCACGCAATTGACTCCTTTTAAGTGATCCTTATACGAAGTATGCGACTGACAGCATTAATGCTTGACGATGTCTGTGATATACTCCTGTGAGATCTCCTTGCGCAGTTCTCCAAGAGTTGCGAGCCTTTCAGCAAAAGCATTGTGCCTGTGGATGCTTTCCTCATTGATCTGCTTGATCGTCACAATGGCTTCATCAGGCAGGAGCGGGAAGTCCTTTACCACATTCTTGGCCATAGTCCGTACGCAGTCCTCGACGAACTTGGGATTGTTGTGTGCTCTCTGCACCACCATGGCCTCATCTGAACGCTTGAGGAGCTCAAAAACGCTGGAACTCATGGATCTCTCGATAATCTCGATGATCTTGTCAAGCGAAACGAACTTGCTTCCTTCCACTTCTATGGAAATGATCCCACGGCCGCGCTGGTTGTGGGTTGCCATGGGTACCCTGTGCAGGAACTCTGCGATCTTTATATCCTCGATCTTAAGGGATTCCAGCTCCTTGCGCGCATTGTCCCTCATAATTTCCTGTGCGCAAGGGCAGGCGGTCATCCCTACAACCTCGGCACCTATGAGTTTCTTGACCACTATGTTCTCCACATCCTCGCGCATTGCTATGGCTTCTGCGAAGATGTCCACAACCTCCTGGCACTCCATCTTTGTAGAAGGGGATTCCCTTTTCACAACATATTCGCTCTTGAGGATGACCTCCGCACGGGTGGCATACTCATGACGGTTCAGGAGACTTTGCGCAACATCGCTGCATAGCTGCTCAATCTCATAGACGGGCATATTCACAGCTTTTTCAAGAACCTCATCAACAGCCTCAAAATTGCGCGAGAGGTTAGCGCCTTTCAGGTGAGAGGGGAGGTCCACAAAAATGTCGAACGTAGCTATCAGAACGATAGGGCGCCTTTCTTTTCTCTTGACCTCCACAAGCTTCTTTACGTTAGTGACGCCTACACGGGTAAGATTAATCGCGATCTGTGGCCTGTTTGCCTGTATATCCGGTAATTTAACGACTGGAACTTCCATGATATTACCTCAAACTAAAATAGGAATTGAACTCTGTTCAGTAATAAGTGCAGATACCCTCCTGAAATGGACTCATTACATGTAAATGTTGTGTTGAAAGCAGCAAGGATTTAATTATTTCTACAAATATACAGAGGAGTTTTCTAAAAGTATTGTCCATCCATTAATATCTCCCTCTGGCTGCCGAATAATAATTTGGTAAATAAAACAAGTAAAATTGTCTTGCTGCATGATATCGCTCGTTCCAAACTAAACCATTGTAAAAAAATATTGAATTTACCTCTATTTCAGCATTTTTCACTACTAAAAATGCGCATATTGGGGTAAATCAGAAACAAAGGGCGACATTAAAAGAAAAATATATATACTTCATACACTAAATACGATTAGCAGTGGTAATCATTGATTGATTACGAGGTGACAATATGTCTGAAACAAGAAATTTTGTGTTAAGAGACAAGAAGGGAAATGAGCATGGAGTATTCACCGGAAAACAGCCACGTCAGGCTGCACTGAAGGTAGCTAACCGTGGTAAGGGAACCAAAACAAAGCCAGAGGAGATCAGGCTTCGCGAACGTGGGACAAAGAAGATCCACGTATTCAAAGGATGGAGAGAAATGGTCGCGGCACCCAAGAACAAACCAGACTGGATGCCAGACAAGATCAACAAGCCATTCGTAAAGAAAGTCGGTATCGACAAATTGGAAAAGATCTAAGCACCCAACCCATGTTCCATGGGTTTCTTTTTTCTGTTGCGCAGCGCGTTTTCTGCTAAATAAGTTTTAAATCGTTTAAGCGTCTTTTATATCATTTACGGATACGGGATAGTAAATGATTCCAGTCCTGCAGCAGTGCATGTAATACACAGGTAAGAATATGACACTTAAACGCGAGAACGTGTTGATAGAGGCCCTTCCGTACATAAGGGATTTCTACGATTCAGTGATGATAATCAAGGTTGGCGGGCATGCCATGGTCAATCCACAGGTAATGAGCGATATAGTCCAGGATATCGTATTGCTCAGGTTCGTTGGCATTCACCCCATCATAGTCCACGGCGGAGGACCGGAGATAACCGAAAAGATGGAACGCATGGGGAAGAAACCCGAGTTTGTAGGCGGGTTGCGCATCACTGACGATGAGACACTTGAAATAGCAAGGATGGTGCTTGTGGGCAATATCAACACAGAGATCGTATCACTTATCGGCAGGCATGGCGGCAAGGGAATAGGCCTTTCCGGAAAGGATGGTAAACTGATAATTGCCAAGAAGAAGCCTTTCCAGAAAGTAATGATCGAGAATGTCGAGCACGAGGTAGACCTTGGATGGGTCGGGGATACAGAGATCATCAATACGGAAATCCTGAACATCGTCACCAGGGAAGGCTACATCCCCGTTATATCCCCTATTGCCATGGATATGAACGGCAATGCCCTGAACCTGAACGCCGATACCATTGCAGGAGATATTGCCGCAGCCCTGAGTGCCAAGAAACTCATCCTGATGACAGACGTGCCCGGAGTGCTGATGGAGCCAAGCGACAGGTCATCACGTATATCCAGGGTGACCCTTGAGGATGTCGAGCACCTTATCCGGACAGGTGTTATCTCAGGCGGCATGATACCGAAGATGAGGGGCGCCGCAACTGCAGTAGAGAGTGGTGTGGAGAACGTCCACATCATCGACGGAAGTATATCCCATTCCGTATTGCTTGAGCTGTTCACGGATTCAGGGATAGGTACAATGGTCTGTAAAGACTGAGACGGGATACATAACCCGTCACATCCTATTTTTCTTCGGCTTCAGTCAGTTATAGGCGCACCGAAGGTATGGTCATCCAGTTCCAGCACGGATTCCCACAGACCCTTGCATCCACAGTCCGGTGCATTCAGGCAGGCTATGTCCTGTGTTACCGAGAAAAGCCTTATTGAATCAGCCACATCGTGACTGCATTCCTTGCAATTGTGAGGACCCCTTTTGGAACCTGCACCTACTGGGTCTGAAGTGATTACCTTATCAGGGAACTCTTCTTTGGCCTTCTTCAGCACTTCAACGATGCTCCACAGCCAAGGAGGACGGTACTGGCCCTTCTGCCACAGGTTTTCAACGAATGTACCGTTCTGTATATTGCACAGGTTAATCGAGAAGGTATCAGCGTATGCAGCAGCTTCCCTTATGGAGTTTACCATGTCATCCATGGCCTCTTTCTCGGAAAGGAAAGGAGGCTTGAGCATAAGGTATGCTTTTACCGTGGCACCGCTGTTCCTGGCAATGGTCGCAGCCCACTTGAAATCATCAAATGTGAAACCCTTGTTGATGGAACCCTTGCGCACTATGTCAGAGCTTGTTTCAAGACCGACGGCGATCTCAAAAGGCTTGTCCCCCATTGAGTTGCGGCAATCGATCATCGCATCCTCTTTGACAAATTCCGGCCTGGTCTCCACTAGCACTTTTATGACCCTTGAATCACTTTTTAATGCTTCCAGTATCCTGTGCCTGACTTCCAGCGGTATCTCCCGCGTATCCAGAAAACTGCCGGAGGTGAATATCTTTACCATGAACTCGCTAAAACCGGATGCCTTCCTCATCGCTTTTCCAAGCTGGGAGAACAGGTCTTCGTCAGATGGGGAGACTTGCGCACTATCGTACACATAGCCGCACATAGTGCAGCCGCCTGCCTTACCCCACCAGCAGCCGGAGGTACTGAAGATTATGGTAAGAGTATCTACTTTCTTCCCGTCGACCAGATCGGCTCCGGTCCACATTGCGCACGGCTCATCCGGACGTGAGGATTTGGCCTTCTGTCGGTTCCGGATGTCAAGAACTACTTTATTTAGTGTCATCATTCGAACTCTATTGTAGCCGGTGGTTTTGGAGTGAGATCGTAAACAACCCTGGAAACAGTAGGCAAAGATGCCGATATCCGGGATTCTATCCTGTTGAGGACTTCCCAGGGCAGCTCCATGGCTTCTGCGGTCATGCCGTCCCTTGAACCGACAGCCCTTACTGCAACTATCCAGCCGTGGACCCTTACGTCACCCTTGACACCGGTACCCTTGCCGATAATGGCTGCGAAGGTCTGCCACGGATGGAACTTTTCTACCAGTTCATCCTCTACGATGGCGTTTGCTTCCCTAACGATACTCACAAGCTCTTCAGTGACCTCACCAACTATCCTGACGGACAGTCCCGGTCCCGGGAAGGGCATCCTCTCGGATATCTCATGCGGCAGCTCAAGGGCACGCGCAAGTTCACGAACCTCGTCTTTGTACAGATCCTCTACAGGCTCGACTATTGACTTAAAGTCCATTACGGAAGGGAGGCCGCCGACATTATGGTGGGACTTGATGCCTCCCTCTGACTCTATCCTGTCCGGGTAGATGGTACCCTGTATCAGATAATCGGCCTTGAGCTCTTTTGCTTCCTTTTCAAAGACACGGATGAATGTCTCCCCCACTGCTTTACGTTTCTCCTCAGGATCCGTGATACCTTTAAGGGCTCCAAGGAAACGGTCTTTTGCATCAATGACCACCAGGTTCATGTCACAGAATATTTCCTTTATCCGCTCTGTTTCGCCTTTTCTCATGAGGCCTGTGTCGATGTATATAGGAGTCAGCCTGTCGCCGATGGCGCGGTGGGCCAGGACAGCACACACAGAACTGTCAACGCCACCCGAAAGAGCTATTATTGCCCTGCCACCTGTGACCTGCTGCTGTATCTTCTCAATTGCCTTAGGAATGAACTTATCTGCTTTTACCATAAATGTGAACTCCGAAAATAGGATTTTTGTTTCTGAGATTTTACTCTTGAGATATAAGTTTGTGCTTATTAATGCTCGCCTTTTTTAAAGCCTCTATAAGAGAGCCGCCATAATTAAGAGTTACTGCACGCCTATTACTTACACCCCGCTTACAAGGGAATTATATATACCGGGAACATAGGTCGAACAAAATAACTGCGGTCGTATAATGTATCAAACTCTCCAGAAGTATTTCGGATATTCTGAGTTCCGCCCTCTTCAGAAAGACATAATCCAGGATGTGCTTGATGGAAAGGACACTTTCGTGCTTATGCCCACAGGAGGCGGGAAGTCCCTGTGCTATCAATTGCCTGCGTTACTAATGGACGGGTTGACGGTTGTTATCTCTCCCCTTATATCCCTTATGAAAGACCAGGTCGACAGTCTCAGGGCCAACGGCGTCAATGCGGCATTCCTGAACAGCACCCAGAATTATACCGAGTCCAGGAAGATCTGCGACGACATTGCCACAAACGACATAAAGATACTATACATGGCGCCTGAGAGACTTGCAATGTCCGGCACGTTATCGATGATCACAAAGGCAAAGGTCAGCCTTTTCGCCATTGATGAGAGCCACTGCATATCTGAGTGGGGCCATGATTTCAGGCCCGAGTACCGCAAGCTCAGCATGCTCAAAAAGAAGTTCCCCAAAGTGCCGATCATTGCCCTGACAGCTACCGCAACACCGAAGGTGAGAGAAGACACCCTCAACCAGCTGGGGCTTACAAATCCCAAGACCTACATTGCAAGTTTCAACCGCAGCAATCTTCTTTACGAAATCAGGCCGAAAAAGGAAACCTATGACCAGATGCTGCAGTACCTGAGAAGGAACAAGGGAAAGAGCGGGATAATCTACTGCCAGAGCCGCAAGAACGTGGACACTGTGACTGCAAAGCTCAGGAAGGATGGTTTTAATGCGCTTCCCTATCATGCGGGACTGAGCGACACCCAGAGAGGCAGGAACCAGGAAGCATTCATCAAGGACAAAGCAGACATAATTGTCGCAACCATCGCTTTTGGAATGGGAATTGATAAGCCCAATGTGCGTTTTGTTATCCATTATGACCTTCCCAAGAACCTGGAAGGCTATTATCAGGAGACTGGCAGAGGTGGCAGGGACGGACTTGAATGTGAATGCATCCTCTTCTTCAGCCATGGCGACAGATACCGTATAGAGTATTTCGTCAAGCAGAAGGGCAGGAAGGAAGAGCGGGATATCGCCCTGAAACAGCTTCAGGACATGGTGAACTACTGTGTGAGCACAACATGCCGCAGAAAAGCGCTTCTCAGCTACTTCGGGGAAGAACTGGAAGAAGACAACTGCGGCGGATGTGATGCCTGTCTCAGGCCTAAGGAGATGGTGGATGGGACAGAAGAAGCAAAGCTGCTCATCAGCTGCGTAGATGAGCTTGGCGAGCGCTATGGCATGAATCACGTTATAGACGTCCTGTGTGGCGCCAATATAAAAAGGGTCAAGGAAAAGAAACACGACAAGCTGAAGACATACAATTCAGGCTGCCGCCACACCCGGCCCAGCTGGCAGGATATGGCACGCGAGATGGTGCAACAGGGAGTGGTCGCGGTAGAGGGCAGCAGGTATCCCCTCCTCAAACTCAACAAGGCGAGCAGGGAAGTTATGCAGGGCTCACGCAAGGTAACCTTTACGAGAGTTGCACCGCTGGAGTTCCCTGACACACTGGCATCGGAAGATGATGAGGTGTATGAGCCCTACGAGTTGGATACGATCGCAAAACCAGTGCCACCACCAAGTACCCGAAAAACTGTGCAGAGCAGTGACAGCGAGCTGTTTGCAAGGCTCAAGGATCTCAGGAAAGAAATGGCCGAGCTACAGGACGTCCCGCCCTATATTGTGTTCGCGGACACAAGCCTCAAGCAGATGGCTGCAAAGAAACCTTCCACCAAAGCTGAGATGCTCAAAATCACAGGTGTCGGAGAGTACAAGCTGAAGAAGTATGGGGACATTTTCCTCAGGGAGATCAGCAATTATTGCGAAGAGAAGAACGACGGTTCCCCTAAAAGCGCGGTAGAGGAAAAGGCTCCGTCATCACAAGAGCAAGGCCCAATACAGGGTACCATTGTTCCGGAACAACCGGCCAAAATCAAAACATGCTGCAAGAATGTGCCTGACACCATGAAGCGCGAAACGATCCTGAAGACCATAAGCGGACTTGAGAAAGAGCTCATCATCCTGGCAAGAGGGAAACTGGGAGATTCTGTTTCCGAAGAGGAGATAAAAGAAGTGTGGGCAGAGATACTTTCGGGAAGCAGGCAGGCTTAACCCACACTCGAATTTAACAAGGGCTTTTTCACATCATCATAAACTGCATCGTAATATAGAATATCAGGTCGCCGAACACTACCGCAGTGATAAATCCGGCTGTGATGGGTATCATGAACGGGAGACCGGGAGTGACCCAGACGCTGTCCTCCATCCTGCCTGCCCTGACATGACCCTTAAGCTGGGCAACGACGTTTGAGGTAAGTTCGGTTCCGGCTCTTGTGAAGCTGAACTTTACACCCTCTTCTGTTTCCTCATAGGATTCGATCATGCGGATATGATCTTTACCAAGTCCGGATACAGATGTCCTGTAACCGATGAACATGTAGAAAGGTCTGCGCAGTGACTCCTTCAAGGGATTGTGCAGGAGATTGTAAATGAAAAGCCCGATTGGTACAACTATTGTGAGTATAATAGAGTTACCAAAGACACTGAAGGCGAAAATATCAAAGATAGGAGTTCCCTGGAGAGGCAGGCTGGTGTTGAATACCATAATAGCCGGGAAGGTTGGGACTATTAACGATATGACCATGAGCGCCTTGGCATCGGCGCCACCAAATGCCCCGAACTGGAAAAGGATGTAAACGAAAAGGTAAACGAACGCGAAGGTCAGCAGGTTCCTGATAAGGTAAGGCATTCCAAGGGTCATGAAGTCGTACAGGATGAAAACGTAACAGACACCAAACATCGCCACCCATACTTCATTCACAACCCTGCGGCTTTTTATGTCAGAATAGCAGGCATACAATAAGAAAGGCATGCAGGCAAGCACTTTAAGTAATTCCATCATTTCCGTTATCTCCGTTTTTCAATGTTTTTCCCATTTTTTGAGTTTCATGACCTCAGAGAGGGTCGCTCCTCTCCTTATCTCCTCGGACAGGCGCTGTTCTGTCTTCTCGACTTCCTTTGCACGCCTTGCAATCTCATAGGCGCGCTCCCTCGGGATCACTACTACACCGTTATCGTCTCCCACAATGTAGTCGCCAGGTCTTACGGTCTGGTTGCCGCACACGATCTCGGAGTTGATCTCACCAAAACCCTTGGGCTCCCCGGCGTTGGGAACATGACATGTGGCAAACACAGGAAGGTCCATTGACCGGATGTCCTCTATATCCCTGACGGCACCATCGACAACGACACCTGCTATTTCCTTGTTCAGGCAGCTCTGGGTCGCAAGGCCGCCCCATGGAGCCACATGACTGCTTCCGTTATAGATCACGATCACATCATTTTTCCCTGCCACATCAATGGCCTCAACAGGCTTTGCCCAGTCACCCCTGAAAGTCTGTACTGTAACAGCAGTGCCGACCATTTTCCTGCCGGGCACCTGAGAGAATATGTTCTGCATAGCTCCCTTGCGGTGCATGGCATCGGAAATGTTAGGAGTGGAAACCGACAGGAAGATATCCCGTATCTCGTTATCGCGGCTTTTTCCCGAATGGAATACCGCAGAAGGCGCATCCACACTGCTCCTTATGAACCTGGCGGAGGCTGTCACGTCAGATGAACGGACTATGTTGCCCCCCACTATCACTATCTGAGCACCGGCTGTAACGGCCTGTGCACATGAAACCGAGTCCAGGCCGCCTGCAACAGCAACAGGTATGTCCACTTCCTTTATGACTTCCTTCATGATAGTGAGAGAATCGCGGCCAGTCATTTGCTGATCGATGCCGGCATGCACGTTTATGTAGTCAACACCCATGTACTCAAGTTCCTTTGAACGTGATACCGGTTCGGGTGAAGATATGAGATCAGCCATGACCCGGGCACCATATTTCTTTGCAGCCCTGACAGCTTCAAGTACTGTGGAGTCATCAGCGCTTCCGAGGATGACTATTATATCCGCACCAGCCTTTGCTGCCATCTCTACTTCCATGGCTCCGGTGTCGGCTATCTTCATATCTGCCACCAGGGTTCTGCCGGGGAACGCTGCTTTGAGCCTCCGTATGGAATCCATTCCCTCGCTTTTGATAAGCGGAGTGCCTGCCTCTATCCAGTCCGCACCTCCCTCCAGAGCTTCTGCAGCAATCTGGATAGCGCGGTCTGTTTCCAGAATATCCAGGGCAACCTGGATTATGGGTCTTATATGATCACCTTCATTTATTTCTGTACTACTAAATACTTTAGAGCGTATAAATCTAATCTCAATAAAACATGGATAAGATTAAAAAAAGGTCTGATGAGAATGTCCGCAAAGGGAATCCTATCAGTAAACATTTATCTCATGTAATTCCTTTATTGTCCGATGAAATTTAAGGGCCACCACATCATCTCAATGACATCTTTCTCGAAGGATATGATCGATATTATCCTGGAGACAGCAGAAGGAATGGAGCCGATAGCTCTTGGAAAACAAAAATCGGACCTGCTCAGTGGCAAGGTTCTGGCAGTGCTGTTCTTTGAACCAAGCACAAGAACCCGCATGTCATTTGAAACAGCCATGTACCGCCTGGGAGGAGATGTGCTTAACCTGGGATCCATAGATGCCAGTTCGATCGCCAAGGGTGAAACCCTTGCAGATACGATAAGGGTCGTGGACGGTTATGCAGATGCAATCGTGTTGCGCCATCCAAAAGAAGGAGCAGCATTACTTGCATCCGAGTTCTCTACTGTGCCTATACTGAATGCAGGAGATGGCGCTGGTCATCATCCCACACAAACTCTCCTGGACCTCTATACCATAAAAAGAGAAAGTCACCTTGATGGATTGAAAATAGCACTTGCAGGAGACCTGAAATATGGCAGGACTGTGCATTCCCTGTGTTACGCGCTGTCCCTATATGGTGCAGATATCACCCTGATATCACCAATGGAGCTGAGAATGCCTGAAGAGATAATAAAGGATCTTGAAAAAAGGGGCGCAAAGGTCACCGAGACAGACTCCATAGAACACGCCATTAACGAGGTTGATGTGCTATACATGACCCGCATACAGAAGGAGAGGTTCCTTGACCCGACAGAATACGAGAGAGTAGCTAACAATTTAAAGATCACACCGGAACTCCTGACAAATGCCAGACCTGAGCTTAAGATATTACACCCGCTTCCCAGAGTAAACGAGATACATACCGGAGTGGATGAAACGACGCATGCATGCTACTTCAGGCAGGCTTTCTACGGAGTGCCGGTAAGAATGGCGTTGCTTGCGCTTGTGCTGGGGGCAATAGAAGTATGAACGAAGAGCAGGAACTCAGGGTCAAGAGGATAGAAAATGGTACCGTGATAGACCATATCACTGCGGGCCAGGCCCTTAATGTGTTAAAGATACTCGGGATCCCGGACTCTTCACAAGGTGTTGTGAGCGTGCTTCTCAACTCCCCGGGAAAGTTTGGGATAAAGGATGTTGTCAAGATAGAGAAACGGGAGCTGAACGTTCGTGAGGTGGACAGAATAGCATTAATAGCACCCAATGCAACTATCAATATCATCCGGAATTTCAACGTGTCCCAGAAAAAGAAGGTCCATATTCCCAATTTTGTTGAAGGTGTCGTCCGGTGTGTGAATCCGAATTGTATCTCCAACAGTAACGAACCTGTCACATCAAAGTTCAATGTCTCTGTAGATGGATGTCTACGACTAAGATGCACATATTGCGGTAGATTCATTTCTGAAGATATTGCAAAGCATTTACTATGAATTGTGATAATAAATAAAAAAAGAACTTAGAGATAGCCAACAGATATAGCACCCTGAGGTGGAGATGGATACTATAATATAAGATATATTATAGCAAATATATAATATATCTGGCTATAAATAATGATTTATCATTCACTTTTATGACCACATAGTAAAATATCTATGCCCCGTTTGGCCACAAAATGTCTGTAAGACTACAACATGTGCAAAAATAGGATCAAAATAATGGAAGCCGATAAGTATTATAACCCAAGGATGTCTTCCATTGTATAGAGACCAGGTTTTGCACGGGCGATCCACATAGCGGCTTTTACTGCACCGCCTGCAAATGCCTGGCGGGAATGAGCCTGGTGTTTTATCTCGATCCTTTCACCGTCGCCTGCGAAAAGCACTGTGTGATCCCCTACTATATCCCCGCCGCGCACAGCGTGAATACCAATCTCCCTTCCCCTTGGGGCCAGTCCCTCACGGCCGAAGACATATTCCTTGCCGCCAAGGGCCTCACTGATAATATCAGCAGCCTTTTTTGCAGTGCCACTCGGAGCATCTTTCTTTTGATTGTGATGGGCTTCGATGATCTCGACATCCATCTCGCCAAGATACCTGGCGGCTTCCCTGAGCACCTTGAAGAAGACATTGACACCCACGGAGTAGTTAGGGGATATTATCCCTGCCACATTGTTTTTTAGGATGGCAGCCTCAATAGTTGCTTTCTGATCATCGGTAAAGCCGGTGGTACCAATGACAAGATTAACACCGCAATCTGCCGCCTTGGGGGCGTTTACAACAGTTGCCCCGGCAATTGTGAAATCAACCAGCACATTAGTACCTGATGACTTTAGCACGGACCCTATATCCTTTACGTCAGAGATGGGAACATTAAGCGTGCCTAACTGGGCAACCTCCCCCACATCCAGTCCTATATTCACAAGGTCAAATGCTGCTGAAAGCTTGGCACCTTCTACTTTAAGGATGTTGGAGATGATGAGTGTACCCATCTTTCCTGATGCGCCTGTAACTGCTATATTGATCATGCTATACACCCGAGTTCACGAAGTACGTTTTTCAGGATCATGTCATTCCCTTCGCTCAGTTGCGCCAGCGGCAGCCTTAGATCCCCTCTTGCAAGACCCATGAGTTCCACAGCACGCTTAACAGGGATAGGATTTATCTCTGAGAACAGGGCACGTGTGAGTGGCGCCATCCTGAAGTGCATTTCCCTTGCAGTCTTCAGATCGCCATTGCGGGCTGCTTCAACGAGCTTTACCATCATCCCCGGAACAACGTTTGCGACCACCGAGATAACACCGATACCTCCAAGAGATATAATTGGCAGTGTCAGACCATCCTCGCCGGAAAGGACTTCAAAGTCCTCATCCGCAGTCAGTTCAAGTATGCGTGAGACCTTCTCGACATTCCCGCTTGCCTCCTTGACAGCTACGATGTTACCCACCTTTGCAAGTTCGGCTATGATCTCTGCCGAAACATCCTGTCCGGTACGGGAGGGCACATTATACAGAATGATAGGAATATCAGCGGAATCCGCAATAGTCTTAAAATGAGCAAGAAGCCCTGCTTTATTGGACTTGTTGTAATAGGGGGAGATTACAAGAGCCGCATCGACCCCTGCATCTGCCGCATGCCTCGTCAGTTCGACTGCTTCGACCGTGTTGTTGGAACCCGTGCCGGCGATTACCGGGACATTGGCGCAATCCATGGAAAGGTTAATGAGCTGTTTATGCTCCGCCATCGCGAGGGTTGCCGACTCGCCAGTTGTGCCACAGGCCACAATACCTGAAACACCGCCTTCTTCAACAAATGTGACAATCTTCCGGAAACTTTCGAAGTCAATGGTATTGTCCTTTGAGAATGGGGTTACAAGCGCAGGTAGAACTCCTTCGAACATGGGACATCCCTTCAAAGGATTACTCTTTGGGCTTGTGTGTGATCTTTCTTGTCACGTAACCTGCAACACGGTTCCTGATAACTTTACTCTCTATGGTGGTGTACTTTGTTACAAGGAGCTTGTTTGCGTCAAAGTCCCCTGTAAAGGAGTCACTATACTTGTCAATTAAGCGCAGTGAGATGGTCTTGATGTTGTTCTGTCTAATATTTCCCATGATGATTCTCCATTGATATGTGATAAGACTGTAAACTTTATGACAATAAGTTGTAACGGCTTATAATAAATACACTTACATTTATACCTTTTGGATTGCCGGAATAGACCTTCAACCATAATTAAATGTCGGTCTTGCCAAGCAACCGGTCCGTAGTACCTGCATCCCTGAATACTTTTTCCCTGATTCCCTTTCGGTTTATGAAAAGCCCGATAAAGACTACAAGAAGCCCCGGATTCGGGAACAGAGGAGTGAGCAGGACACCCAGGAGCACGACAGTTGAGGCTATAAGCCCCTTAAAAGCTCCTTTACGATACGAAGCCAGACCCGTGCGCCTGTAGATGCGGATATCGCGCAGGGTGAGGAAAAGGACAACAATATAAGCTGACATTGCGATATATAGATACATTCTTCACCTTATGGATTAGTTAAAGCCGGTAGCATATTAGTACTCCTGTGATAAGAATACTTTCGGAGCGCTACCAATAGTTTAATTAAAGTACTTATTATATAAAAATAATCTCAATGAACAAGTCACCGCACAGCAGGATAACGATGCATGTGGACATGGACAGTTTTTATTCTTCCGTTGAGGTAAGGGAGCAGCCTGAACTTAAGGGTTTGCCTGTGGTCGTAGGCTCCGACCCAAAAGGAGGGAAGGGAAGAGGAGTTGTCAGCACCTGCTCATATGAAGCCCGAAAATTCGGGATCCATTCAGCAATGCCCATATCCAGAGCCTACAGGCTCTGCCCTGAGGCCATCTACCTGCCTGTAAATATGAGTCTTTACAAGGAAACATCGGACAACATAATGGAAGTGCTGCGGATATTTGCAGACAGGTTCCAGCAGGTCAGCGTTGATGAGGCCTACCTGGATGTAGGGGACAGTATAGAGGATTATCTGTCAGCTACCCTGCTTGCGCGAAAGATCAAGCGGGAGGTGCTCTCTAAGCAGGGCCTGACCTGTTCTATTGGGGTCGCACCCAATAAGGTCATTGCCAAAATAGCTTCCGATATCAACAAGCCCGACGGACTGACGGTTGTAAGACCTGAGGAAACAGAAAGTTTCCTCCATCCCCTTTGCGTGTCCAGGATACCCGGGATTGGAAAAAAGACACAACCAATGTTGGAGGATATAGGCATAAACACAATCGGAAAGCTCGCGATGGCCGATGTGCAGTTCCTCATATCACGTTTTGGGAAATATGGCCTTGTAATGCACCAGCTTGCAAACGGTATTGACATCAGGCAAGTGAAAGAGAAGGAAGAAGTAAAATCCATCAGCACGGAGGATACATTCGACGAGGATATTTCCGACCCGGAACTAATAACTGGAGTATTCTGTGAACTTACAGGAAAAGTGCATGCCGAACTTACAAAAAAGAAGTTTCGCTTCAGGACAGTTAGCATAAGGGTCCGCTTTGATGATTTCAGGACCTATACCAGAGCCAAGACCCTGCATGCAGCAACGACCGATAAGATGTCAATAATAAAAATAGCTGTAGAGCTGATGGAGGAATTTATGGGACGTGGAAGGTTCAGGTTGCTTGGGGTAGGGGTCAGCAAACTGGAAAGAATAGATGAGATGCAGACATTCCTGAGCGATTTTTGCTGACGCGGGGCAACTGCGGATTTAAAGAATAAAAAGGCAGCCATATTTAATCATATTTAAAATATATAGGAAATATAAAATATACAGCACCATCAAAAGGTCTTGTGCGGACATAGATTTTTATTCTTAAGACATCTATTTTCAGCTTAAATGTATCAATAGATACAGCCCATAATTCAGAGGGAAATACCTGATGAAAAATAAAGCCAAAAACTATCAGAACAAATGCAAAAGCAGACCAAGGACACTCGGGCCTGTCTCACGTCTTGAAGAACATGTGAATCCGGAATGGTGGAAAAAGATATTCAATTCCCTTTACCTGAAAACAGATGCAGATATAGTGGATGATGCCTCCATCACCAGGCAGGAAATAGACACTTTTCACAACATCCTTAAACTAACGCCTGAGAGTCACGTGCTTGACCTGTGCTGCGGGCAGGGAAGGCATACACTGGAACTTGCAAGAAGAGGGGTCAAAAATGTGGAAGGGCTGGACAGATCCCACTATCTTATCCAGAGGGCAAAGACATCTGCAAAAAAAGAGGGACTGAGTGTTAAGTTCAGGGAAGGCGACGCCAGGAAAACCCCCTATGTAACGGATAATTTCGATGCGGTCATGCTTCTGGGAAACAGTTTTGGTTATTTTGAGACAGCTGAAGAAGACCTGAGAGTATTAAAAGAAGTCAAACGAATACTCAAGCCCTGGGGTAAGATCCTGCTTGATGTGGCAGATGGTTCTTACCTTAAGGAGAATTACCAGCCAAGGTCCTGGGAATGGATCGATAAGCACAATTTTGTGTGCAGGGAGCGGTCCATATCCATCGACGGTCAGAAGCTGATATCAAGAGAGGTTATCGTCAACGAAACCTCGGGCGTTGTTGCAGATCAGTTCTACGCAGAGCGACTTTATACTAACGAAGGCCTCATTGAACTTTTGAAGGAGGCAGAATTCACAGATATAGAGATAGTGGACTCCATTAAGTCCGAGACCCTCCGCAACCAGGACCTGGGAATGATGGAAAGGCGCATATTCGTAACTGCATCTATCAAGAAGGAATGGACACCTAAGAAAAAGAAGATAAAAGATGTTGAAAAGAACGTAGTGGTCGTTTTCGGGGACCCGAAGAAGAGAGATGAACTAAAACCCTGTGGCGTCTTTGATGATGACGACCTGTATACCATTGAACAGCTGAAAGGCAGTATCCAGCCAGCCGAAGGTTAC
This sequence comes from Methanolobus sp., assembly GCF_030682845.1. Taxonomy (GTDB): domain Archaea; phylum Halobacteriota; class Methanosarcinia; order Methanosarcinales; family Methanosarcinaceae; genus Methanolobus. Next base: position 16,045 of record NZ_JAUXNK010000079.1, read on the forward strand.
TCTTTCAAATACCTGAACAACCACGATACGCTCATCCCTGACCTTGCAAAACTCAAAGGCAAGGTAGATTTCGTATTCAACCTGTGTGACGAGGGTTACAGCAACGATCCCAGAAGGGAACTGCATGTGCCCGCACTGCTGGAGATGCTGGGCATCCCCTACACCGGCTCAGGGCCACAATGTCTTGCATTCTGTTATGATAAGGCACTTGTCAGGGGAATTGCAAAGGACCTGGGAGTGCCGGTGCCTGAAGGTATAATCGTAAAAGCGGAAGACAGCATGTTCGAGCTGCCATTGGGCTTTCCGGTTATTGTAAAACCCAACTTTGGAGATTCGAGTTTCGGACTTAACCAGCGCAGCGTGTGTAACAGCTATGATGAAGTTGTCAGGGCCATCTACGACATAAGAGAGGGTCTGGGATACGACAAACCGATACTCATTGAAGAATTCCTTACAGGAAAGGACCTGAGCATAGGGATCATCGGCAACCCTCCTGAGAACTACACAGTCCTCCCTATCATTCAGGAGGACTACTCCGAGCTTCCGGAGGAACTGCCAAAGGTGTGCGGATATGAGGCAAAGTGGATACCGGAATCGCCATACTGGAAAATAAAATCTGTTTCTTCAGACCTGCCACGGGACATAGAAGAAAAGATAATAGAGTGCAGTCTGAAGCTCATCAACCGTCTTGAATGCAGGGATTACACCCGCCTTGACTGGAGACTTGATGCCGCAGGCAACCCTAAGCTTCTGGAAGTGAACCCAAATCCCGGCTGGTGCTGGGACGGCCACCTAGCAAAAATGGCAAAACTTGCCGGCATGTCATACGAGGAGATGTTGGGGCATATACTCAAGAGCGCGGATGAAAGGATTTCTGCACAGAAATGAACCTTTGAATACATTGATATTCGAGATTCACAGGGAGGAGTAAGTTCTTACTTACTCTCTCCGATTTACTTGCTTCCAGATGGATTCTGAATTGTATTTTAGTACATGCTATTCCTCATGATTATTAGTTCTTCCGAGATGAATCAAAGTCTACTGCCGGAATTAAGTTAAATGTAGTATTTTTAGAAGGGTTTATTTAAGTAGGATTCCGGCAAAAAGTTAACCTGAAAGATGTCGGCATATATGTATAATCAGTACAAGCAGAGATAGGGAAGAACATGGAAGTAAATCGTGGTATAGGGGAACAGCTGGAAGGCATTGGCGAGATAGATGTTGTTGTGGGAATCCTTACAAAGAATGTAGAACCCACTATATTGCATGTAATGAATGTTGTAAGAGAGGGAATATTGCAATACCTTTCTCCCTACAATACACTGGTTGTCGTCTCAGATGGCTTTTCAACTGACAGGACAGCGGAACTTGCAGGCCTGTTCGAACTGTCCCCGGTGAAAAAGATAGTTGTCGAGCAGATGGGAGTCCCTGGTAAGGGAGATGGGATACGCACGGTAATGGAAATTGCGCACAAGCTCAATTCCAAAGCTATTGCTTTTGTTGACGGGGACTTACTATCGGTCAAGGGAGAATGGATACAGGAGATGGTCCGGCCCGTACTTTATGGCAGAACGGACCTTGTTGTTCCTTTCTATGTGCGCGACAAGTTTGACGGGGTTATCACGAACAACCTTGCATATCCCTTCACAAGAGCTTACTATGGTACCGATATCCGGCAACCCATTGGAGGAGAATTCTGCATATCCAGCAAACTAATGGAAATATTACGCACCCATCCTCTTTTTCCTTCGGACTTTGGAATAGACATATTCATTACTACCGTAGCATCCGCAGAGAAACGCAGGATAAGGGAGGCCATGCTTGGGTTAAAACTCCATGAATCCACTACAAAGTATGTAGATCCCGAATCTTCCCTGATACCAATGTTCAGGCAGGTGGTCAAAACAATGTTTGACCTTGCCGTTTACTATGATGGAAAGAATCACAGGTCTGTGCCAACGGAAATTGCAGGGGTGTCTGAATACTATGGGCCTGTGCCTGTGCCTGTGGCTGTCAACAGGGAGAAAATGCTTGAGACAGTATCCAAAAGATACGGAGAATATTCCGATATTTACGAGAAACTGCTGCCAAAGGATATCCTGAATCATCTGGGAGCTTTCCTTGAGGGAGAACAATACCTTGATGCTGAGAGGTGGTCACGCATTGTATGGCTTATCTACAATGAATATTCAACAACATATGATGTCCGCCTGGTGGATGCACTGAGAGTTATGTGGCTCACAAGGTTCATTGGGTTCTATAACGAGTGCAAGGACCTCAACTTCTCTGAAGCTGAAGCCAGGATAAGAGAGAACGCCATAATATTCGAAGAGATAAAGAGCGAAGTAGCCGGAGAGGCAGCCTGATCAACGGCTTCAGCTGTATTGTGAAAAGGACCTACTTTTCCATTGCCTTTTTTCTCATATCTTCCGGGAACTTCTCGATTGCATACCTCAAAGATGTTCTTGGCATGACCGTCTTATTTTTCATCACATATTCAAAAATTTCCTGCTGGTGCGCTTTATCTGCCCGTAGTGTTTATCTGCGACCCTGAGGACAATTGCAGCCTTTACACCATAACAGTTTATCCCTTCCTTAAAAAAACGTGCATTTGAAGCTTTTGTCTTTTCATCTGCGCTTTGGGCCAGTTCCGCCCTTATACTCGATATGAGATCTTCATGCATTTGCTCGCCAGCCATGGTTTCTTTTGTAAAGATATGAGAAAGATGACACAAATGGTTAATACGGCTTACGGACGATATCCATAGGGGGAAACAATGGGTAATACTAGCGATATAAGCAATACCAGTAATGTCAGACAGATACTGAAGAGCGTGCCAATCACCGAAGGAGCCGGAGTGCATCTGAAAAGGGCGTTCACTTCAAGCAGAGGCCCGGACCTGGACCCGTTCCTTATGCTTGACGATTTCCACTCGGACAATCCGAGTGATTACAGGATGGGGTTCCCGTGGCATCCCCATCGTGGCATGGAAACGATAACCTATATGATTTCGGGGATTGTGGAGCACAGGGACAGCCTCGGGAACAAAGGCACGATAGGCCCCGGCGACATACAGTGGATGACTGCGGGCAGCGGCATAATACACCAGGAAATGCCAAAGGGAAATGAGAAGGGAGAACTACGGGGGCTGCAACTGTGGACCAACCTTCCTGCAGCACATAAGATGATGCCTCCCCGATACAGAGAAATTAAAAGCGAGCAGATACCCTCGGTGCACACAATGAACGGCACCGTGGTCAAAGTGATATGCGGAAATGTCGATGGGATGCACGGCCCTGTTAAGGATATCATGACTGAGATAGAATATCTGGACGTGAATATCCCTGCCGATGCTTCCTTCAGGCACCCCACGCAGCCGGAAAATACTGTTCTGGCATACGTCCTGGAAGGAGAGGGTTATTTCGATCCGGAAAGCATCTCATTTGCAGGGAGTGAGAGCCTTGTCATATTTAAGAGCGATTACTGGATAGAAGTAAAAGCAGCAGACAAAGGCGTAAGGTTCCTGTTGCTTTCCGGCAAACCACTGAATGAACCTGTGGCATGGCGCGGGCCGGTAGTAATGAACACGCAGGAAGAATTAAAGCAGGCTTTTGAAGATTACAAAGAGAATAGGTTCGTAAAGGGGGAAGCCCATTTTACAGAAAGCTCACAATAAAGTTCCCATCAAAACCAAGATGGTATAAAATCAATATTCGTAAATCCTCCAAGTATCAGGAAGCCTATGATCAATGGTTGATGCACCAGGTAGATGAAAAGCGAGTTCCTACCCAGGTAACCAAACAGTCTCACCAGAGGATTATTTTCAAGGTCACGTATCCTGAACTGCCTCCTATAACCACGGTACAGGATGTTTCCGGCTGAAACACCCAGGAGGACCAATCCAAACCAGGGAATTAAAGGAACGTAATCTATGGAATAAAAACCGTAGGGTCTGAGGCCAAGCCAGAGCAGCCAGGGAAAATCAACATATGCACCTTCTGCAAAAAAACCTATGAAAAGGATTGCCAGACCTACGAACAGAGGCTTCATCTGAAATTTAAGAAAAGGATATGCCAAGATAATAGAAACGCCTATCAGGTGAAGTATCCCGAAAAAGATGGTGCCGCGGGGAAGCAATGTGCCTGTGACAAAGGTAATGACAAGTCCCCATGAGAATATAGCAGCACCCCTTCTAACATATTTGGGAAATAGACTACGATTTCCACTTGTACGATTCCTTGCCCGGGAATAACTAAGAGTGAGAGACAGACCTACGAGGAAAATGAAGGTCATAGAAGCGCTTCTTCCTATTATCAGCAGGATACCTGAATTAACATCCAGTTCGTATATGCCTAAAGACCTCAGATCATAAAAAAAGTGGTATATAACCATCAGGATAATTGCAACACCACGGAAAGCATCAACCTCCCAGAAGCGCTTTTGGAGAGTGTTGTCCATGGTTTGCCTCAGTACTGATGAAACTGGCAATGTCATCTTTACTTTCTATCCTTATCCTTATCCCTCTTGAACATGGAAGACAGATGCAGCGCATAGGTGCCATCTTCTTTTATCGCCATCACTATTTCCTTGCGATCGAAAAGGGATTCAAGGTTCAGCTCGTAGGAACCCGGGCCAAGTATGCGCACGGATTCCACACGTTCGCCCTCATCTTCCGAGATGCTTCGGTCTTTTTTCTCAGGACCGATTATCTCATCGATCTCCCGTATTATCTTCCCTGCAGACTTATCTTCAGGCTTGTGTCCTGAACTCTCATCTATTATTGCATGGTGTCCGGTCTCTTTCTCAGCCTCACCTGCATCATCTTCAGATGCCTCTTTTTCAGCTGGCTCCGTTTCTTCCTCCTTTACATAGAGGAACTTGTTCCAACCACAGCTAGGACAACCGCTAAGTATAACGGGAGCACCGTCGTCGAATATAGATTCACATCGTGTGCACTTGTGAGGCATGGTTCACCGGATTATATAAGCACTATGTATATTAAAATCCTTGCGATAATCTTCAAATCAGGATAAGACATCACTTTTCAAGGTATTTTCCTATAAGTAGATCGAGTTTTCTCCTGGTTTCATAAGATATCACCTCATGAGATGTTGTAATGGCCCCTGCCAGAGCATTCTTGCACATACATTTCTGCTGCAGGCTTATCTTTTCGATGGCTTCCACAATGATATCCTTTACAGCGGCTTCGTTCCTTACAGCATTCTCAATGACCTTTTCGATTGTGACATCTTCCTCACTCCACACATCGTAGTCTGTCACGGTGGCTATCATGGAATAGCAGATCTCCGCCTCACGTGCCAGTTTAGCTTCAGGTATTGCGGTCATGCCTATAATATCAAAGCCCAGAGACTGGTACACCCTGGACTCTGCCCGTGTCGAGAACTGTGGGCCTTCCATGCACACGTAAGTTCCACCTTCTTTTACACTATAGCCTTTGGACCTGGCAATATCCACAAAGGAGGATGACATCTCTGGGCAGAAAGGGTCGGCAAAACCTATGTGTGCCACGATGCCATCTTCAAAGAATGTGGAAGGCCTTGATCTTGTGCGGTCGTATATCTGATCCGGAATGACAATATCCAAAGGAGCCAGTTCCTTTTTCAGGCTACCAACAGCAGATACGGCTATTATGCGCCTGACACCCAGTTTCTTCAGCGCGAAGATATTTGCTCTGGAGTTGAGCTCGGACGGAGATATCCGGTGCCCGGTGCCATGCCTTGGCAGAAAACACACATTCTTGTCACCATGTTCACCTATAGTGATCGAGTCAGATGGCTTTCCAAAGGGAGTGTCGATATCGACAGTTCGAACCTTGTCCAGCATATTGGTATCGTAGATACCGCTTCCACCTATGATTGCAATATCGGCCATTTCATTCATGAAATTCCTTTCCTTTTGCTTCCTGGAACACTCAGGCCAGTCCCCATGTATGTTTCCCATTCTCCACTGTTTGCTTTACAATTCCCCTGCGGGTCATCTCGGCCATGATCTCCGGGAGCCTGCCGGGCTGCGCTATCTCAAAAGAGAAGGAATCCAGCGAGTGATACACATAAAGTCCGTGCCTTATCGAAGGGATGTCCCATGACGACCGGTTTTCCTTTGCCATGAGCCTGGAGATGATGTCCATCATGTCCTCCATTAAGTTCCACGGATAGACTACCCAAGCCCACTCCTCAAGGCGCTCACCACAGTAATCAGGGTCAAAAACAGAGCACTCAAGATATTGCAGTGTTGCTGTCCTGACCTCTTTTGGATGCTGCTTCATAACATATTCCCTGGAATGCAGGAGACTCTTGCCAGTGTCAGCTATATCGTCAACAATGAGCACGTTCTTTCCCGTCACGGAATTATCTGCCAGAGGGTATCTTATCAGTGGCTCATTGCCTGCGAGTGCTGTCCCGATGTAGTGCTCGATCTTAAGACTTGTCAGGTCATCCAGTCCCAGGAAGTCACATAGCACACGCCCACCAAACCAACCGCCTCTTGCAAGAGCAATTATCATGTCAGGCTGGTAACCAGAAGTTTTTACCTGGTCTGCAACTTCTCTGCACAGGTCGTAAATATAATCCCAGTTAGTAACTACACATTTGAACTTATCAGGCAATGCCATTTCCATTTCCTCCGGATTTAGATATATTTAGACAGAAATTGCATATATTCTTTCGCTTCCCGATACTCATACGCAACCTTTATCTGTAATGATACTCTTCTTAGGGGTACCCTTACGAATTGAAGCAATAACCGAAGCGGGGTGGGGTAGCCAGGAGATCCCGACGGGCTCATAACCCGTAGACCGATGGTTCGAATCCATCCCCCGCTACTTTTTTTCAATTCCTTGTTTTTTGTTACCATAATCCTGCATTACAGGAACTGGTTTCACAACAATGTTAAATATGAACTGCCCATTTATTAGAACTAAAAGAGAGACAGGATGATCCTTAAATGGTTATGGATAAATTAGGGAGTTCCTTGCAGGATGCCCTCAAGAAACTGGTAAAATCAGGACGTATCGATGAACGAACTGTGACCGAGGTAGTCAAGGACATTCAGAGAGCCCTGCTTCAGGCAGATGTCAATGTCAAGCTGGTTATGGAGATGTCAAAGCACATCAAAGAGCGTGCGCTACATGAAGAGGTACCATCGGGCATGAGCCCGCGGGAGCACGTGCTGAGGATCGTCTACCAGGAACTCATCAATATCATCGGAAAAAGCACAGATATCCCCCTCAAGCCCCAGAAGATAATGATGATAGGGCTGCAGGGTAGCGGTAAGACCACAACCACATCCAAGCTGGCACGCTATTTCCAGAGAAAAGGACTGAGACCTGCAGTTATATGCGCCGATACGTTCAGGCCGGGTGCTTACCAGCAACTTAAGACGCTATGTACCAAACTCGATGTCGCATTCTACGGAGAGGAGGGCAATCCTGATGCTGTAGGCATAGTTGAAAGAGGCCTTAAGGAATGCCATAAATCCGACGTCATCATTGTAGACACTGCGGGAAGGCATTCCCTTGAGAAAGACCTTATCAAGGAAATGGAAGACATACATGCAATGGCACAGCCGGATTATAAGCTGCTTGTGCTTGATGGTGCTATCGGGCAACAGGCTAGCGAGCAGGCCCGTGCGTTCAATGAATCTATCGGGATATCCGGAGTCATAATCTCCAAGCTGGATGGTACCGCAAAGGGTGGTGGTGCTCTTTCTGCAGTGTCCGAGACAAATTCCTCAATAGCCTTTATCGGAGTCGGAGAAACGCCTGAGGATCTTGAGAAATTCGAACCTGACAGGTTCATCTCCAGGTTACTTGGGATGGGTGATATCAAGAGCCTTATCGAAAAAGCAGAAGAGACACTGGCAGACGAGGAACTCGATGTACAATCCATGATGATGGGCCGGTTCACCCTCAAGGACATGTACAAGCAGCTCGAGAGTCTGAATAAGCTTGGACCCATGAAGCAGATCATGCAGATGCTCCCTCTTGGAGGACTCGGGGCAAAGATACCCGAGGACGCTTACCAGGTCACTGGTGACAAGCTCAAGCGCTACAGGATACTGATGGACTCCATGACCGAAGAGGAAATGCTCAACCCCAGGGTTATTGGCAGTTCCCGCATAAAGAGGATAGCCATTGGTTCAGGATCCAGTGCAGAGGATGTGAGGGAACTCCTCAAGTATCACAAGATGATGCAGACCGCCATGAAAGGATTCCGCGGCGGCAAGTTCAACATGCAGAAAATGATGAAGAAAATGGGAATGTGAGTTAATATTTCTCACATACCTCAAGGAAATTCGTCAGAAGCTTTTCCCCTTTTTCAGTATGTGCGACTTCGGGATGCCACTGTACGCCGTAAATAGGCCTTTCAGAATGCTTCATGGCCTCGATGTCGCATATAGGGGACCTTGCGAGCCTTATGAAATCCTCTGGCAGCACGCTTACCTCATCTGCATGGGAAGCCCATACATGCGTTCTGGGGCCAAGCCCTTTGAGGATATCGTCCTCGTCAATGATCTCAATCTCCACATCAGCATAGCCTCCCGAATTACCCTGACGGACCTCGCCGCCGAATGTGCTGGCTATTACCTGGTGGCCGAGGCAAATGCCCAGTATAGGAATGTCGATACTTTCCAGATACTCCGCACAGTTGCCAGCCCGCTCCATGGTGGGTCCACCGCTCAATATTAATCCGTCCGGCTCCTGGCCCAGTATATCTTCAACCGAAGTTGTGTTTGGGATCATCCCGGTCTCCATATCAAGGTCCCGGACCGCACGGTGAATAAGATGGCAGAACTGACCATAGTTGTTGATTACAAGGATCTTCAATGTTCTCATGTGTTCGACCTTTTTTATGATGATATTAGAGGATATTTAAAGATGATAGGATAATATTGTTGCTATTGTAACTCACGATATAAGACAGTTTCACATTCCACCTATCTAAGAAACATAGTATTAAGTAAATCTAGATACAAACTATATTGAAAAGAGGACATTCCATATAATGGTAAATATAATTAGTCCATTTACCGTACGATATAGAGAGGAATTATTTTGGAAGTAAGAACTACAGGTATTCCCGGCCTGGACAAGATACTTGGAGGAGGTATTCCCCGGCCTTCAACCGTACTTCTCGCCGGAAACCCTGGTAGCGGAAGAACCACACTGGGGATACAGAGCCTTTGTTATGCCGCCGCAAGAGGAGAAAAGGTACTGTATGTGTGTCCTACATCAAGATCAGAAAAATCCGTAAGAGAAGCATTATCAGGATATGATTTCTATGATGATTCACTCAATATCCGTACCTATAGTATAGGTTCGGTCGAAAGAGACCCTCTTACCATGCTGGTCGACCTTGGAAACGCTGTCGCAAATATGAAGCCAGACAGGGTAATGATAGACCCGGTCACTCCGATAGGCTTTGGTTTCGCTGAAGCGGAAAGAAGAAGGTTCATGTATTCACTCAACACAGCCATGAACGAGTGGAACGCTATTGTATTCATGACAGGGACGATGACAACCACTGAGGTCTGCAGGTCGGTCATCAGTGATATCGCTGATGGCGTCATATACCTGTCCCAGAAGATAGGGCGGATGCACAATGACCGCCGTCTCAAAGTGGTCAAGTTCAGTAGTGTCAATTACCTTGATGGAGAACACTCTTTTGAGATAACTGGCTCAGGAGCAAATATCTATCCCCGGATGGAATACCTGGTTACTGATAATTACAGAGATTTACAGAGGACAGGATTTGGAATACCTCTTCTGGATGGATTTCTCGGAGGAGGACTTTTTAAGGGATCCTCGACGCTCCTGGCAGGTAACACAGGCACTGGTAAGACCTTGTTCGGACTGCAGTTCATTGTGCATGGCGCGATGAACGGGGAACCCGGGATAATAAGCAGTTTCGAGGAAACTCCTCAGGAATTGAGACATTATGCGGCAAATGCAGGAATGGATCTTAAAGGGCTGGAGGAAAGGGGCATGATAAGTATAATGCATACTTCCCCTTCAGATGTCAATGCATGCAAGCAGGCAATACAGCTTAAAGAAGCCATTGAAGAAACAGGCGCAAAGAGGATACTCCTTGACGATATCTCAGGTTTTGACTACATTTTTAAAGACAGCATTGAGAAGAGAGAGCATATCTCAAACCTCATCCGACTCTTTAAGAACAAGGAAGTGACTTCCATGTTCATCAGCAGCAACCAGGCAACATGGGTCGATTCGCTTGCTTCGTCAATTCCCATTTCAACGATCGTTGATAATCTTCTACTTCTCAGGCATACGGAAGATACGGAAGAGATAAAAAAATCATTCTACATTTTAAAGAGCCATGGCACCGACCATGAAAAGCGCCTCATAGGTTATGAGGTCACTGGAGACGGAATCAGAATCTCCGATTTTCAAAAAGATGCCTGAGAGGAAGTTTATGGAAGCCTTCTACAGTACTGCGCAAAAGATTTAAATAGTTCACCGTGCTACTATGTCACACACTAGCACGGATGCATTGCATCCTGCTTACCATTCACAAATAAAGGAAGGCATAATACAATGACGGGAATCGGAAAGAAAATTCGCATCGAAAGAATAATGCACAGGGAAAGCAGGAATATGGTCGTTATCCCCATGGATCACGGTATATCTAACGGACCTATCAAGGGACTGATAGATGTCCCTGAATCGATAAACAAGGTTGCTGAGGGCGGGGCGGATGCAGTTCTGATGCAGAAAGGTATTATCATACATGGTCACAGAGGATACGGGCACGATGTGGGACTCATTGTACACATCAGCGCCTCAACTGCCCTCGGACCTGATCCAAACGATAAGGTGCAGGTGTGCTCGGTGGAAGAAGTTGTGAAGATGGGTGCTGACGCTGTATCCATCCACATAAACGTAGGTTCTGTAACTGAGTCTGATCAGCTAAGGCAGCTTGGAGAGGTATCTGAGCAGTGCACTTACTGGGGAATACCTTTACTGGCTATGATGTACCCACGTGGTAAGGACATAGAGAATCCCCATGATGCAGAGCTTGTGGCCCACGTGGCAAGGGTTGGTGCCGAGCTTGGAGCAGATGTTGTCAAAACCCTTTACACAGGAGATCCCGACACATTCAGGGATGTTGTAAGAGGATGTCCTGTGCCCGTAGTTATAGCAGGCGGACCGAAGACGAATACAGACCAGGAATTCCTCGAGATGATCAGGGGCGCAATGGATGGTGGCGCACGGGGTGTCGCAATAGGAAGGAACGTGTTCCAGCATGAGAATCCCACAAAAATTACAAAAGCTATAACAGAGATAGTGCACTTCAACAGGAGTGTAGAAGAAGCGCTGGAAATGCTCAAATAAGAGAGATAAAGCCAGTACATCTGGAAGTGCTCATATGAAGGATAAGACGATTTGGATTAAGGCCGATGAAGGAAACTGGGACGACAGGAAGATCGTGATCACAACAGGTATTGAATCTGGTGCAGATTGCATTCTTGTCAATGGTGCGGACGTCAGCAAGGTCAAAGAACTGGGAAATGTAAAAGTTGCTGCCTTTGCCTATGATAACAAATCAGAGGCTGACATTATCGTAGTCGGAAAAGGAGGGGAAGGAGATGGCACAAAGCCGCTTCCACCTGACTACGGAGGATCCCTTGATGTCACAACGGCCATCCGGCTAAAGGAGAAGGGAATCAAGGTTGCCGGATACGTCATCATCCGCAACAAGGAATATGAGAACTTTGCCGCAGAGCTGGGTAACGTCTGTGATTATCTTATCACTGTGGGAACAGACTGGCAGGTCATCCCCCTGGAGAACCTTATAGCAGGACTACAGAAAAAGAACGTGAAACTGATATCCGGTGTGAAGAACTCCGAACAGGCAAAGCTTGCCTTTGAGACCATGGAGCACGGTTCCGACGGAGTGCTTCTGGACACCAAAGATCTCAACCAGATAAAAAAGACTGCTACCCTTGCAGAAAGTGCAGGTGTAAATGACATTGAGCTTAAGACTGCCATAGTCACAAGGGTCGACCCTATAGGCATGGGAGACCGGGTCTGCGTGGATACCTGTAACCTCATGGTCAGGGGAGAGGGCATGCTTGTGGGCTCGCAATCAAATGGTATGTTCCTGGTGCACTCTGAATCCGAAGAAAGTCCTTATGTGGCATCCCGTCCGTTCAGGGTCAATGCCGGTGCTGTGCATGCCTATATAAAGGTGGGCGAGAAGACCCGCTACCTCTCCGAACTGAAGGCCGGGGATGAGGTCACTATCGTGGATGCCGATGGCGGGCAAAGGACAGGCGTTGTAGGCAGGGTCAAGATAGAGAGAAGGCCGCTGGTAATCGTGGAAGCAGACATCGATGGCAAGATAGTCAAGAACATATTGCAGAATGCTGAAACAATAAAACTTGTTACCAAAGATAAAAAGCCCGTATCTGTGACCGACCTTAAGGTTGGTGACGAGATACTCGTGCACTCAGAGGATATCGGTCGCCACTTCGGAATGAAGATCGAAGAAACGATCATTGAAAAATAATCAAGCATAGTAGCAGGTGTGGCAATGGTGCATATAGGCAGTTTTGACCTTGGGAAGAAACCGGGAATCGTAGCAGTCATTTCTGAAGAACCAGTGGAAAGCGCCAAGGCTGCTAAATGGCTGGGTGCCGACCTGCTGGAGCTTCGCCTTGATATGCTGGGTTTCAGCAGCCCGGATGAAATGAATAAGGTTATTAAAAAGGTAAAGTCTATCACAGGCCTCGCCTGTATTGCAACCAATAGATTACAAACCGATGGTGGCAAATGGACAGGAAGTGACGAAGCCAGAATAGAATTACTGGACATGGCTCTCCTCACGGCCGATGCAGTCGATATAGAACTTGCCGCGGATGCAGGCCTGAGAGACCCCCTCATAAGAAAGGCAAAGGATGCCGGAAAGATAGTCATCGTATCCTCACATGATTTCAAATCCACACCTTCACCGGCAGATATGAAGGAAATCCTTGACAGCTCTTTTAAAGCCGGTGCAGACATCGCAAAACTGGCGGTCACACCTGTATCCATGCAGGATACGCTTAACCTGCTGCAGGTTACCCTGGATGCAGGCGGGCCGGTCTGCACAATAGCAATGGGAGACACCGGCAGGCATACAAGGATAGTTGCACCCTGCTATGGTTCGGTCCTTACTTACGGCTCCATCGGCAAAGCAGTGGCACCCGGACAGATACAGATCCATCAACTCAAGTCAGCCCTGGAGATACTCTTTTGAGAACCGTGTTCGCTGTTTTCGGAGATCCTGTGGGTCATTCTCTGTCGCCTGCAATGCACAATGCAGCATTCGAGGCCCTTGGCATGGAGTGTACGTACCATGCCTTCAAAGTAGGAAGAGAGAACCTGAAAGATGCACTTACGGGTGCAAAGGCGATGGGATTTGGAGGCGTCAACCTTACAGTGCCCCTGAAGCAGGAAGCTCTGAGCATAGTAGATGCTGACCCGCTGGCTGCGGCTATCGGGTCTGTGAATACGATTGACTTCAAGAAAGGCATGAAGGGTTACAATACTGATGGTTTAGGTGCTAAAAGAGCACTTGAAGAGGAAGGTATGGATATCCGAGGCTCTGAAGTACTTATCGCTGGCGCAGGTGGCGCAGCCCGTGCTATCGCCTTCCAGTTTGCCAGGGATGGCGCCAGTGTTACCATAGCCAACAGGACGCCGGAAAGGGCACTTGAGCTGGCGGCTGATGTCTCACCTGTCGGAAAGGTCAGAGGCTGTGGCTTCGAGAACCTTCGGGCACTTATCGGAAAAAGTGACATCCTGGTGAACTGCACGGTCCTGGGAATGCATCCTGATACTGAGAGGACCATAGCGACCTCAGAGGATATGCACCCTGACCTCACCGTTTTTGATATTGTTTACAATCCCCTGGAAACCCGCCTGCTCAAAGAGGCAAAGCTTGCCGGCGCCAAACCTGTCAACGGCGTCATGATGCTTGTTTATCAGGGAGCTGAGGCTTTCAGGATATGGACAGGAGTTGAACCTCCTGTTGATATAATGAAAAGGGCAGTCTTGGAGGGGTTACAGACTTGAAGGTACTCATCATCGGCGGCACCGGGGAAATGGGACAGTGGTTCACCCGTTTCTTCAAAAATAACGGTTATGAGGTAACTGTCTGGGGCAGTGGAGGGAAGGTGGAGATAGCCCGGAAGATGGGTGTTGAATTTGCCCCGGACCTTGACATGGCAATATCGGAGAGCGATATCGTCATAGTTACAGTTCCCATTGACATCACCGAACAGGTTATCATCGAAACTGCACCGAAGATGAAAAGTGGCAGTCTCCTGATGGACCTGACATCACTCAAGGTCAAACCTACGGAAGTCATGAAAGAGTACGCACCTGCGGATGTGGAGATACTGGGTACTCATCCCATGTTCGGCCCTTCCATACCCAGTCTTCATGGTCAGATATTCATACTAACGCCTATCGAAGGAAGGTGCAAGAAGTGGTTCCCTGTAATCAGAGCCCTGCTGGAAGATAACGGGGCCCACATAGAGGTCATCAGTGCACAGGAGCATGACCGTTTTGTATCTGTTGTCCAGGGGCTTACACACTTTGCTTACATAACCATAGGCACCACATTCAACAGGCTGGACTTTAGCGTCGCGCAGTCCAGGAGATTCATGAGCCCTGTGTATGACATCATGGTGGATTTCGTTGGCAGGATACTGGGCCAGAACCCTTACCTGTACGCCTTCATCCAGATGGAGAACCCTGAAGTATTAAAAGTGCATGAGGCCTTTATGCAGGAATGCAGAGATATGTCCGCAATCGTGCGGGAGCATGATGTGGAGAGCTTCATCTCCAGAATGAAAGAAGCGTCAGTCCATTTTGGAGACACTTCCGCAGCGCTGCGCCGCTCTGACAAGCTGATAAATTCCAAGATAGCCGAGCTTGACGAACTTGTTAACTCCATCGGTATGGAGAAAGGGCTGAGGCATATCTATTCAGATGTTGTGCATGTCGGTATAGTAAAAAAAGTCACACCTCGGAGTGTTGTACTCTCCACAGGCAGCAAGCTCGTTTCACTGAAGCTGGAAAACATCCGTCTGCTATCCCCGGAAGAACACAGAAAATGGAAAACAGAGAATCTCAGGGAGTATTCGAGGGATATATCCGTCATCATTCCAAAGGGTGCCGACCCGGAAGTTATACGCAGCATCATTAGAACTAACATGAATGTCATCTCGGTTCAGTTAATAGATACATATACATGTGCTAAGAGTGATACCGGATCAAGCGTGACTTATCGTGTAGGTGTAATAGGAGATGCCAACGCCACTGTGGTCAACAATGAGATAGCAGCACTGCTCACAGGCATAGGCTGTAAACTCAGAGGATAACACTGCCACCCAGACTTTAACACCATTTGAACCTGATTCGTACAATTTTATACATGGTGCTGGGACAAACATTATCAGGCACCTATGCTTACACTAATTCTGTGAGAATGGTGGCTACAACCGTGCTACTGCTTATAGCATGGCTGAGCCTTCCTTAAAGCGGACGAAAATAGTTATCTGATCTTGCTTACAAGGTCTTCAAGCGCAACCTTGGGATTCTTAGCTTTAACAATACCTGAGGCCAGCAGGACACCCACGGAACCAAGCTCAAGAGCTGCAAGGAGATCCTCTCCTTTTGATATGCCTGCCCCGCACAGCACTTTAACGGCAGGGTTCACTCTTTTGACAGCTTCCACGGAACCTGTGATCACCTGCGGGTCTGCTTTTGACACCGGTATTCCGCTGCCGATAAGTTCCGGCGGCTCTACTGCCACATAATCAGGGCCCAGAGCTGCGGCTGCTGCAGAAGTCGGCACATTGTTAGTACATACGATACTTATAAGGCCGGTTTCTTTAGCTCTGCTTATAGATGCATCAATGTTTGCCAGTGTCAGGCGGTATTCGGAATGGTTAATAAGAGTGCCAACTGCTCCTGCATCCTTTATGCACTGGGCAAAAGCATGACCTGTAAAGCTCCCGGCACCCACGTTGTCAAGGTGCTGCGCATAAACGGGGATATCCACCTGAGAGGAGACACGATAAATATCACAGAACTGGGGTGCTACTGCAATGTCTATGCCGGAATCTTCAGCAACGTCCCTGCAAGCCTGTGATATCTTCACGGCGCCTTCTCCGGTGCTCTCAAGGAAGGTCTTCAGGTTCAAAACTATTAATGTGGAACTCATATGATCTCTCCGGAGAGAGATAATACCTCAAAATAGAAAAAAGCGTGTGTCGATTTGCTGAACACACGCACAAAATACATGTTTAGAAGTCGGTCATTACCCTGAACTGGTCTATCTCAGGGTTGTTAAGGCCTTCAATGAACTTCTCTGCAACCTGCCTTACATCCTTGGCATTGGTGATTGCCCTGCCTACCACAAGGATATCGGCGCCTGCCTTAAGTGCATCAGGCATTGTGTCGATACGGATACCGCCAGCAACTGCCACAAGGATCTTTGGTGAGAGAGCCTTTATGTCCTGGATATTGCCCCATGCGTGAGCAGTTTCCTCAACATCGATAGCACGGTGCAGTTCCACAACATCCGGCAGTTCTTTGAGCTGCTTGAGTATTGCTACAGGATCCGGGCAGTTCAGAGTATCCATGACAGCATATATTCCGGTCTTGTGAGCTTCCTCGATGGCTTTGTTGAGAGTCGCCACAGGTGCGAGAGCTGAGACTACGATAGCATCTGCTGTTGCATCTGCAACCATACGGGCTTCCAGGTTACCGGTGTCAAGGGTCTTGAGATCAGCAACTATGAATGCATCCGGACGGACAGTCCTGAGCTTAGAAATGACATCTACACCATAACGCTTGATAAGAGGTGTACCCGCTTCCAGGATGACGTGGTCGCTCTTTGGCAACTGGTTCACTATACTGAGTATAGCCTCGATATTGGGGTTATCCAGCGCAACCTGAAGGTATGGCGGGTTCCAGAGCCTGGAGACCTTGAATCCCATTACTGCGTGTCCCATCCTGTCCTTCTCCTTGAGCACTGTACCTACGTCCGGGAATCCTTCCAGCGCGCGCTTGACTGCCAGCTTGGTTGCCCCGTAATTGTACCTGAAGATCCGGTTGTAATCTTTGGCTTCAGGATGGATGAAAACGCTTGCAATGACAACGATATCCTCGATATCCATGTCACCGAACACGCCCTCTTCAAGGGCATCGGCGACCGCCTTTGCTACAGCGGCCTGTGCAGGACCAAATATCTGGGCTGCCTGATTCATATTCTTTACAGTAACCTTTGGGACTATCAGTGTAGCAGGTTTTGTAGGAAGGTTGGGGCGTATCACTGAGAGCAGAGGGGTGTGTCCTGCTGTCAATTGTGTTAGACCGTTTGCAAATGCCTGACCTACAGGACCGTTCTTGTTCCCTATTAAAAGGTCAACGTGCGCGAGTTCTGGTGCCTCGCCAATTAGAGCTTCTCCGACTAAGAACATTGATTCACCTACATGTAGATTAGATAATATTATTTTATCAACATTAATTCGCTAATATGAAATATACTATTTCTAGTGCAAAACCAGCGCTTTATATATTAGAGTTATGGCATTGGCACAAGAATTGTGCTTTATATACTATCTACCGATAAATAGTTTGTTGAAACTGTAGTTCTTAGTCAGGACATGATCAGATTATTTTCGGACAGATATCACCCATAATACACTCTTCACATTTCGGGCCTACCGGACGACATACGCTCTGACCGAACAAGACCATCAGACCGTTAATCTCTTTCCACGCATACTTAGGAAGAACTTTTTCAAGCTCCTTTTCGGTTTCATCGGGGTCGGAAGTCTTGACCAGACCCAGGCGGTTAGATATCCTGTGTACGTGAGTATCCACTGCTATAACGTCCTGTTCATATGCATAACCAAGCACACAATTGGCAGTCTTCCTGCCAACTCCGGGTAATTTGAGCAGCTCGTTCATGCTATCAGGGACAACTCCCCTGTAATCCCGCAAAATGATTCGGGAAATGTCAATGATACGCTGTGCCTTCACCCTGTAAAAACCCACATCCATTATAAGAGACTGTATCTCATCAACACTAGCCTCTGCCATCTTTTGCGGAGTATCGAATTCCTCAAAAAGTCTCCTTGTTGCAGGAATGGTCACCTCATCACGGGTACGCTGGGAAAGCACTGTGGAGATGAGCATGTAGTAAGGATCCCTGTTTACGTGGAAATATCCTCCTGGATACATTTCCCTGAGGCGGGAGATAAGCTCTTCAACGAACATCCTGAATGGTAGTTTGCCAAATTATAAACTGTTTTCTATGGATCGAAAGAGAAGGATGCCGCTTAAGGTAAACAGTTCAGGAGCTAAAGGAATATGTTTTATACTTGCAGATCTCATTTTTATTTATGGGAGTGAATAAATTAGTTACTTACACATTAATGTTCATTGTTTTTCTTGCAGCCCTTTCTTTGCTGCCTGCACATGGAACATCAGCAGATGAACAGCTGATTGGCACTGCTTCTGCACAGAACATGAGCGATGGTACCGAGCTCACAATATACTCACAAAACATTGCACTTGTCAGGGAAACCAGGGAGCTCGACCTTCAGGAAGGGGAGAATCTGGTTGAGGTCACTGACGTTACTTCCCGCATAGATCCAAGTACTGTCATCTTTGAAGATACCGAAGATCCTGGAACTTATATTATCGAGCAACAGTACATGCGGGATGCTGCCAGTATGAACAAACTACTGGAAAGACATATTGGTGAGGAGATAACAGTCATCGATGAAGAAGGTGATTCTTACACTGGTGTACTGCTAAGCCATGAGAGCGATAACATTATCCTGAGCACATCAGGGAATATCATTGCAATTGTAAACATCGCAAGGATAGAGTTCCAGGATACCAATGATGGCCTGACGGGACCTGCACTCACATGGCTGATATATTCACCGGAGGCAGGGCCAAGAGTTATATCAACCTCATACCTGACAGAAGGGCTGAGCTGGAAGGCGGATTATATTGTTATGGTGGATGATAATGAAACTCAGGCCAGTATCAATGGATGGGCCACCATAGATAATCAGGCAGGCGCCAGTTTCAATAATGCAAGTTTGAAGCTTGTCGCAGGAGATGTGCGCAGAGTATCCGGACAGCCGCCATCTCCGGAGATCGCAACTGATGATGCGGCTGTTGACCAGCCGGCTGAACAGTTCATAGAGGGAGAGTTGTTCGATTATCACATCTACACCCTGAACAGGACCACCAATTTAATGGACGGTGAGATAAAACAGATATCCCTGTTGTCTGAAGACTCTGTGCCTGTAGAGAGGGAGTACATATTCGAGAGTGCTACAGGTGACAGGGTAAAAGTAGTGATGAATACTGAGAACACTGAAGACAACGGTCTTGGGATGCCGCTGCCACAGGGCATTGTCAGAGCATATGCACAAGATCCGGATGGAACGCTGCAGTTTGTCGGAGAGGATACGATAGACCATACTGCCACGGGAGAGGAAATACGCATCTTTGTCGGATATGCTTTTGATGTCACTGGAGAAAAGACCCAGACAGACTATCAGAGCCTGAGTGAATCCGTTGAGAGGAGAAGCTACAGCATAAACCTTACAAACCAGAGATCAGATGATGTCAACGTCACGGTTGTGGAAAATATATACGGGGACTGGGAAATAACCAATTCCTCGCATGAATATACAAAAGTGGATGCATTTACTGCAGAGTTTGATGTAAGAGTCCCTGCAAACGGGGAAGAATCCATAACATACACAGTAGAGGTACGCTATCCCAGGCCAATCCCTTACTGATACGGAATCCTGGAAACCCTATTTAGTTCCTGTGCGGGAAGGAGAATAAGATGGGAATGACACATGCACTGCAGTGCCTTTTCCCTCTTCACTTTCAATCCAGATACTCCCGCTGTGAACCTCAGTTATCGTTTTGCTTACATGCAATCCCAACCCGCTGCCTCCGTATCTCCTTGTCAGGGAGCTGTCCACCTGATAAAAGGGGTTGAAGATATTGGAAAACTCAGCCTTGGGGATGCCTATGCCATTATCTTTAACTACCACATGCACATTCCCATTATCCCTGTAAGCTGAAACTTCGATGACTCCTTCACTCTTGCTGAACTTGATGGCATTGTCTATAACAGACCTGAAAATGTAAGGAATGTACTCCACGTCACCTTTAACAAGCGGCAGGCCATTTTCAAAATTGCGGACCAGCTTTATGTTCTTCTCTGTTGCTTTAAAGGAGAAGTAATCCATCACTTTTTTCAAAGCATCTTCTATCCGGAGTGGGTCGAACCTGTAATTGACCTTGCCAGACCTTGCAATACTTATGTAGATAAGGGAATCAAGCAGAAAACTCAGGTGATCATATTTGTCAAGAACTATATGCAAAGCATTTTTCTGCTTATCGGTGAGTGGACCCAGCACTTCATCGTACACAAGTTCACTGTACCCTTTTATGGATATTAGGGGAGTCTTTAGTTCATGGCTGAGATTTGAGATAAACTCATCCTTCATCCTATCCAGAGAATGAAGTGATTCATTTGCCTTTCCCAGCTCGTGAACATAATTCCGGATAGCTTCCTGAGATTTTTTACGTTCACTTATATCGCGAGTGACACCCTGGAAAAATTTAAAATTCCCATTCTTGTCAAATAAAGGGGTTGCAAGTGCTTCGGTCCAAACTGTGTAACCTTGCTTATGGAATTGTTCAAGCTCCATGATTTCTGTGCGGTTTGCTAT
This sequence comes from Methanolobus sp., assembly GCF_030682845.1. Taxonomy (GTDB): domain Archaea; phylum Halobacteriota; class Methanosarcinia; order Methanosarcinales; family Methanosarcinaceae; genus Methanolobus. Next base: position 36,857 of record NZ_JAUXNK010000079.1, read on the forward strand.
CTTTGCATATTGGACATCTGAAAAAAAAGCACCCATAGCCGACCTGATTTTTAAAATGCTGTCCTGTGAGAATATTTCCGGGAAACATTGGTTCATTACCTCCTCTGGAGTATAACCCCGCAATTTGATCACAGATGGACTGACGTACAGGAACTTGCCATTTTTGTCCATGGTCCAGATGACATCATTTGCATTTTCTGCCAGCATGCGGAACTTTTCCTCGCTTTCCTGAAGAGTTCTTTCAGATTGTTTCCTTTCGGTTATATCACGCACATTGCTAAGAATCGCAGGTTTACCTTCATATTCTATCACCTTGATGCTCATTTCAACAGGAACCCTGGAACCATCTTTTTTCAGGCACTCCGTTTCAAATACGCTATGCCCCTTCTCCAGGGCAGAGACAAGGTATTCTTTACACTTGTGCAAGTACTCAGGTGCAATGAAATCGGATCTTGATAGTTGCAGCATCTCATCTTTCCGGTACAATAACAGATCGCATAGTGAAGGATTCACTTCCAGGATATTGTAATCCATATCAAGGATCATAATGGAATCGACAGCATTCTCAAAAAGTGCCCTGAATTTTTCCTCTGAGACCTTTATCTTTTGTTCGGAATGCCTTTGCTCAGTGATGTCCGAGCCGGAGCTTAGAATAGTTGTGATCTTACCTGTGGAATCCTTCACGTATGAATTGCGCCAGGAAATGAGCTTTTTTTGCCCTGTTTTTGTCAATACATTGCTTTCAAAACATTCAACCGGGCTGACATCACCCTTAAGGATATTTCGGAAAAGAGATTCATTCTCTCCTCTTTCATCTGCCGGCACTGCCTTTTCTAACCAACTGGAACCAATAAGTTCCCCTTCGGCATAGCCAAGCACCTCATTGCATTTTGCATTGGCAATGGTCACAGTAAGATCGATATCAAATGCCACTATCATACATCCGGCGATGTCAAGATACTTTTTTGTCCTATCACCCTCCGCAATCAGCTCATCATATAATTGCTTGCTCTTCAAAAGAGTCCTGACGCGGGTTAGAACCTCAAACCGGTCAAAAGGCTTTGTAAGGAATTCATCGGCTCCGGCCATGATACCTTCCATGCGGTCATTCCTTGAAGAAAGGGCAGTGACAATTATAACCGGTATAAAACATGTATCCTTGGAGGATTTAATTCTTCTGCAGACGTCATATCCGCTCATGCCGGGCATCATAACATCAAGGATGACAAGGTCAGGTTTGTCAGAATCAATGAGATCAAGAGCTTCTTCCCCACTATAAGCAGCCTCTATAGTATACTCTGTCATGAGCTGAGCTTCAATTAACCTTACATTAAGGACATCGTCGTCGACAACTAGTATTTTTGATCTGTGTTTTTCGCTCATGATGCGTACCGCTTGTTTTTGCCCTGAGATGTATTCTAGGCGCTATAATAGCGCCATTGGGTATATAATAAATTTTCCTTTCAAACCATTAATTTATGGACGCAGAAAATATACTCCTCTCCGGCAGTTATTCTTATGATGTGGTCAACTTCCATAGAATAACAGGAATACATTCTTAATGTATATATGACCAAAGGAGAGTAAATGTTTGAGCAGCTAATCGTCCCAGTATCTATCTATACATACCTGAGCCTTTTTATTACAAGTTTCCTGGCATCAACTGTTCTTCCAATGGGGTCTGAGGCTCTTGTGGTCCTGCTTATAAAATCAGACCATAACTTTTATGCAGTGGTCTTATTAGCTACAATTGGAAATTACCTTGGCGCTTGCACGACCTATTATTTAGGCCTGAAAGGGCGCAGCGGAGTTATAGAAAAATATATGTCCATCTCAAAGAAGGATCTTGAGAAAGCGGACAGGTGGTTCACACGGTATGGATCATATGCTCTGCTGTTTACATGGCTACCTCTGGCAGGAGACGCCATTACAGCCATGGGCGGTCTTTTAAAACTGGACTTCAGGATATTCTCTTTTTACGTTTTCATCGGAAAGTTTGCGCGCTACCTGGTGCTGGCATATATAGCCACAAGCATATGAGAAAGCAACCTTAAGGATCTCATAAAGTAAAGCATTTTTGCCAATTTCATTCCAAACATTTTTGGGTCAGCGCATTAGATAACTATATATACACTTGCATCAATATTATCTTAAATATATAATAGATGTTACAAAACATGGGCCGGATTAAACATGACCACGTTCGATATAAACCAGAAAGAACTTGTTAAGAACTCAGTTCTGATACCCGTTGCATTCGTAGCCGGAACACTGATAGCGATTCTGGCCTACAATTATTTGCCCCAAGAAGTTGCCCTCATATCAGTAATCGGCGGCGCAATACTGGTATCACTGATCACATATGCCCTTGTAAGGGCAAAGTCCAATTAACCCTGCATCATTTTCGATGCGATAATTATATAGCCTTGCATATACATTCACATCTCTTGCCTTTGGGCTCGTGGTCTAGCTGGTCATGACGTCGCCTTCACACGGCGGAGGTCCGGAGTTCGAATCTCCGCGGGCCCACTAAGAGTTTCTAACGATGTGGATGCTGGTTCTTGCATCAATGCCAACTGTTTTTCAAGTGATTCAACTCTTGAAACAATTATGCTGTTATCGATTGGAAATCAGGGATTTCTACAGGTCATTAATGAGTGTAATCAATTAATCTTATCGAATCACCTATCTTCTTTTCAATTGCTGTTTTCATCTGTTCGGCATGCGGACAGGCAAATCTAATGGGATTTCCTCGTGTGATACATGAAGCAAGGACAATTGTATCAGCTCCGCGTTTGACCATTTCAGCAGCCCTCCAAACTGCTTTTTTTCCGGGGCAACCACCACATGAAACAACACCGATCACTTCAATTTCATCCTCGACGCCCTCGAATGCAAGTTTTTTCTCCTTCATTACTTTAAAATCCGTTGTTGCAGGACATATGTCCTCTGTTTGCATACACCTGATCAATCCTACTATCATGATTCCGCCTCCTTGATATCTCCAAATATGCTTTCCGCCAGCAAAACTGAAATGTCCTTCATGTTCAACTCTTCACCCTTTTACATTGTATTTTTCCTCTTTGATTTCCTATGCTTCGACTCCTTTATTCAGCAAAAAAACCTTTACTTTATGGTCCGCTTTCAGTGACGTAACACCAAATCTGAAAGCGTTTCAGACAACTTCATATTTATTTTATCACTTTTCTTTATTAGGACAATTCCATAATGATACGGTTTAAGATCATATTTATCTGGATTGCTAAATCCTGAAGAAATGGCCCATTCAATGCACTTTTCAGGTGTAGGCCGAATTTCCATTGGTGGTCCTCTTGGAGTTGCCTGATCATAGTTCCAGTGGATGATTACTACTTTTCCATTAGGTCTCAGAATCCTGTGAGCTTCCCTGAGCAGCTTCTCCGGCCCCTCCACATGTAAAATGTTAGCGAAGATGACATAATCCACACTTTCATCTTCAAGGCCGCTGCCATCTGACATGAAATCACGGAGCACGGTTTCAACATTGTTTAGGTTCTCAGCCTTTGCTTTTTGTTCGGTAATCTCTATCATTTCCGGCTCTATGTCGATAGCGTAGACCTTTCCGTATATCATCTTTGCAGCCGGAATCGTAAAGGTTCCATAACCGCAGCCAAAATCTGCTACATCTGCGACCTTATCGTTCAAACCCAGCTTTTTAAGAACCTTATCCGGTTCAAAAAACCCATTCCATACATCTTCACATGGCATTCCACTTTCTCTGATTTTCATTTTTTTTAGTCCTGGATATAGTCATTTTGTAGCTGTTATATACCTAGGTAGTGCACTTAATGATGGCCGACATATTCAGATCTCAACGAAAACCTTTGCAAGGGATTCACCTTTGACATGGATGGAGAATTGGTAAAGATATCCAAAAGGTACCGTATAAACGTTTATACCTTTGTTTTTCAGTTTCTCCTCAATTGATACAATAACTTCCATTGCAAATTCCGGTGATGACTTACTTGAAGACAGGTGAGCAAAGGAATGCAATACAATATGATCCTTATTTACTTTATTCAGATACCATTTGATGTTCCCCACTGCACTTTTGACGATCTTGCTTTTTCTCTCTTCATCTTCTGATTCAGCATGGATGAAAACAACAGCAGTATTCTCTATCCTTTCTTCAATTTCGACATCTTCAACGCTTTCAATTGTCTTGCAATGAGTGTCAAACCAAAAATATTCTACATCAAATAGTAACAACTTCATGTGCCCCGCTCCCAATAAAATAATTATTTTATACTTTATCTCCTTCTGCTCCGTTCACTAAGCAGTTATTGCCAGAAAATAATTAAAACTGGATAGATTAGGGATATATTGATATATCCACATCTTTTCCAAAAGCAACATAATTTGTAAAATCTGAGCTGATGGCCATGATAGCCTCTTCCGTTGGCTCGGAGTAATACCAGGCTGCATCTTTATTCACTTTACCATTGACAACGATATCGTAGTAATTGATCTTTCCCTTTGGGGATGATTTCTGATTCCCATTGTCTTTGAAGTATTCCAGATTCAATGTTTCCGGAGCGAAGAATTTTTCTCCGTCGATCATGAAGAACTTCTTGCTTTTACCGAGCAGTGCTCCGTTCCATTTGATATACCATGCCATTATTACCATAATATCAGTTCCATCATTTTATTATTGCAAGAATAAGGAGCGGACTTTTTTCATATATACATATTCTGCATATTATATTCATGGTATTACCATTGTCGAAGGCGTTGATAATTCTCTTATAAGTATTTTCTTTGCCTTGGATTCAGGAAATCAAGAGTATGACGGATGTACGTGGAAGACATCCTGAAATTAGTATATAACAAGTAGCCCTCAAAAGGCTTAATATTGGTTAAGGACAATGCCTGAAGAGAACATGCAGTGTTTTAAAACTCTTGAATATCTCAAAAACTCATATGGTGAACGTATTCATCAGATATCAGATGAAAGAAAGTCGGGAAAGAAATTAGTCGGCACTTTCTGTCTCTTCGTACCTGACGAGATTATTTTTGCAGCAGGAGCTGACCGTGTAATACTCTGCGGAGGCAAGAATGACACTGTATCTATAGCGGAGCAGTATCTGCCAAGGAATATCTGCCCACTGGTCAAATCTTCTTTTGGCTCAATTGTCAATGATGGTTGTTCAGGCATAAAATCCTGCTCTCACTTCAGTATGGTAGATATGATCGTAGCCGAGAATACCTGTGACAGTAAGAAGAAGATGTATGAATTACTGGGGGACTACGTTCCAACCTACGTAATTGATCTTCCTCAAAGACCTGACACTCCTGAAGCCCTTAAATACTTTTTATCTGAGCTCGAAAAGTTCAGGGATGCCATGGAACAGCTTACAGGCAACAAAGTAACTACCGAAGGATTAAGACAGGAGATCAGATCCTCGAATGAGACAAGACAGTTGCTTCACAGGCTCTATGAACTACGTAAAAGAGATCCAAGCCCCATAAGTGGTGCCGATGTGCTGAAAATCCTTCAAAAGCAGTATTTCTTATCACCAGATAAGCTTAAGGAATACCTCCAGATGCTTATCAACGAAGTGGGGAGCGTTGAACCAGGGCAGGTTCACAAGCCCAGGATAATGATCTCCGGTTGCCCAATGCCAGGTGGTAACACGAAAGTAACTGAGATGATAGAGAGCAAAGGCGGTGTCATTGTTACAGAGGAAAGCTGTACCGGCACGAGATCTTTCTGGGACCTAGTAGATGAAAATAAGGAACCTATGACAGCTCTGGCTGAACGCTATATAAAGATACCCTGCTCCTGCATGAGTCCCAATGACAGGCGTATAGATAATATCCTCGAGCTTGCCAGAGAGTTCAGGATTGATGGTGTGATCTACTACACATTGCAGTTCTGCCACGGTTACAATATCGAAAAACAGAAGGTACAGAAAGCCCTGAAGGAGGCCGGGATTCCGATGCTCTCTATCGAGACAGATTACAGTGACTCTGACGTTGAGCAGATCGGACTTCGTATAGATGCATTTATGGAGATGATCTCATGATCTCAGTGGGAATTGATGCAGGTTCGGCTACAACCAAGGCAGTGCTTGTCAAAGATGACAGCAGCATTATTCAATCCATACGGTCTACTGAATTTGATTTTGTTTCTGCGGCGGAAAAGGCATACGAAGACGTACTTGAAATTGCCGGAATTGACAGAAAAGAAGTCGATCATGTATATTCAACAGGATATGGCAGGAACAGCATAAAATTTGCCGACGGGTCCATCAGCGAGATAACTGCCCATGCAAAGGGCGTACATCATCTCTATCCGGATGTCGAAGGCATAATAGATATTGGAGGGCAGGACAGCAAGGTAATATCGGTCAACAAAGGAAAAGTAACTGATTTCCTGATGAACGACAAGTGCGCTGCCGGCACAGGCAAATTTGTGGAGTACACCGCGAGGGCACTTGAAGTCCCAATAGAAGAACTTGCAAAGATGGCACTTGCTTCAAAATCACCTGCAGGTATAAGCAGCATGTGTACTGTTTTTGCTGAATCGGAGGTAATATCACTGCGCGCAAAAGGTTACTCAAAAGAGGATATCGCAGCCGGGATTATTGAAAGTATTGCCCGGAGAGTCGCTGTAATGGCCAGACAGATCGGGCTGAAAAGAAATGTGGCTTTTGTTGGAGGAGTGGCAAAGAACGCCGCCATCAAAGCAGCACTTGAGAAGGAATTAGGAATATCACTCTATGTGCTTCCGGAACCGCAGATCACAGGAGCACTGGGGGCAGCACTGCATGGTAGCAATTGAACAAATGGCTGCTATTTCCCAAAAGACAGACTCTGTAGGGATTCTCATTTGAATAACATAAACGCTTCCCACTGTTTCAGGTGCCCTGCCCTGTATGAAGTCAGCCAGATTCTCAGTGACTCCCTTTTTGATGTAGCATTGAGATGCCATTTACGAATGTTTTAGCGGAAACTCTACCGACTTGAAGCCTCTTGCTTATGGCCTTATGTTTATCTGGAGATTTGAATGAATTTATTTCCGGCATATATGCTGCTGGTTTCTGAGCAGACCAACAGTTTGTACACTATTTTCAAATGGGCAGGACAGGACACATATACCTCTGAATATCTTGTCGTAAAATTTATCTTTCCTCACTTACAACGTTATTATGCAGGGATGAAGATTTCAATCCGCACCGAGGGAAACAAAATATGACTAATTCAATTTATTCCGATCTCGCCCAGGTGACCTACCACAGAATATATGTGGACTCACATGGTGATTCACACTTTGATGTCGTGACGGTCGAACAGAGCCTTATTCAAGCAGCACCACCAGCTGCCCCGTTCTACGTCTCAGAGGACGGACCGGCAGTGAAGTATCGCTTCTATACATTTGAGCCGGGCTGGATTGGCGAACTCCATCCGGCTCCAACCCGCCAGTTCCTGGCCCTCATGTCAGGTGCCGTGGAGATGGAAACCACGGACGGGACTGTCAGACGACTTACGCCCGGAGATCTGATCCTGCTGGAAGATACCTCCGGCAAGGGTCACGTGACGAGGAACATCGGAGACGGGTTCTGTACGTTCTTTGTGGTCCCAGTTCCTTCGGACTAATATGTTACCCAGATATCGCTCTTCACGCTTCAAGCAGCCGGATTAATAAAAAAATCAGCAACCCCAGAGTTGAACCCAGATAGATCCAGCGAATATATTTCCGTCCTGCAGTCTTATTACCACCAGACTTCAGTAATCTTAAAGATGAACAGGCAATCGAGACATCCATTATCGCAATCGGCAGCAAGTAAATGGCAGGCAGCCACCCACGTATGAAAGGAACGGATGTCAGCAGAATAACGAAAAGGAAAATGTAACTGCTTATCTTCAGAGCAAACTTACTTCCATATCTGATTGCCAGGGATCTTGAGTTGATAAGGAGATCGCCCTGCACATCCATAGCATCAGCAGCAATCTCTTCTCCCAGGTCAATTAATGCGGCAATTGCTGCAAAGAGCCAGACGATATTATTGAAGGGTAATCCTACGGACGCCCCTCCATAGATAAATGTCATTCCAACTGAAAAGCTTACCATCAGATTCCCGGGCAGGCCACTCTTCTTGTAGTTCCTGTTATAACCCAAGTTTGACAGTTTTCACTCCTTGACTAAGAATGTATTTTTTTCAACCCAAAATTTTCGTTTTTTTGTCAGGAAAACCTATTTGACAGTTTAAACAAATTGATGCAAAATTCTGCGATTTCATCCATTTTTG
>NZ_JAUXNK010000085.1 GCF_030682845.1 Methanolobus sp.
CACCAGCGAACTGGCAGCCAGGAGAAGACGTCATAATCCCGCCACCAGGATCATGCGGCGTTGCAAAAGAAAGAGTCGAGTCCAGGGATGCAAACACATACTGCCTCGACTGGTTCATGTGCTTTAAGAAACAATCATAAATAGTTTACTAGTCTAGTCGATAAAGGTGACATAAAAATGGGAACAAAAGGAATCCAGATACTTGAGACTCTCGGGGTAGATGTCAAGGATCTGATCGAATCACTGAACAAGGCACTGGCAGACGAGTGGCTTGCATATTATCAGTACTGGGTAGGGGCCAAGGTGATCAAGGGCCCTATGAAGGAAGAGGCGGCAGCCGAACTTATCCAGCATGCTGCTGACGAGCTCAGGCACGCAGATATGGTGGCATCAAGGATCATACAACTTGGAGGAACTCCCATACTCTCACCGGAAGAATGGTTAAAGGTAAGCAACTGCGGATATGATGCTCCAATTGATCCTTTTGTAAAGAGGGTCCTTGAACAGAACATCAAAGGCGAGCAGTGCGCGATCCAGACGTATAACACTATATTGAACAAAGTCAAGGATAAGGACCCTGTGACCTATAATATGGTGCTGCAGATAATGACCGATGAGATCGAGCACGAGGATGACCTACAGGCAGTTCTCGAAGACATCGAACTTCTACAACATAAATAAAATAAGCCGGGGTGGGCTTATCCAGACATCCCCGTCCACAGGCCTTATCTGTGAAAGGGGATGCATACTTCTTTTTTCAGTGATTTTTACTTAAGATGAGATGATATCTCCTTACTGGAAAGCTTTGTTTGCGATAAGTATATTTAGCAGAATGATTTTTACATTTAAAAGTTGAAAGCCCGCACAAAACAAAAACTTCTTTGCGGCGTTTTCCGATTGAACAACGTTCTAGAATTCATTCATCTCATGAGGACTTTGGAGACAATATGCATCTCATCATAGCAGAGAAACATATAGCGGCAAAAAGGATAGCAAGCATCCTTGCCCAGGACAAATTAAAACAGGTGAGGGTCAGCGGGGTCGACACCTATGAGTATGGCACCGGTGAGGACAGGAAGGTGTTCATCGGGCTGAGCGGACATATTGTAAAGCTGGACTTCCCCAAGGCCTACAATAACTGGCAGAAGGTTGAGGCAAAAGAACTGATAGATGCTCAGGTCATAACAACTTCCACGCAGGTAAAGATAGTATCTGCACTCAAAAAACTGGGTAAGGAAGCTACAAAAGCTACTATAGCCACTGACTACGACAGGGAGGGAGAACTTATCGGCGTCGAAGCGGTGGACATATTAAAGAGTGTCAATCCCAACATAGAGTTTGACAGGGTCCACTACAGTGCCATCACACCTAAGGAGATACACGATACCTTCGAGAATCCTGCCAAGATAGATTTCAGCCTTGCTGATGCCGGACATTCGAGACAGGTCATAGACCTTGTGTGGGGTGCTTCCCTTACGCGCTATATCTCCCTGGCTGCCGGAAGACTGGGAAACATGTTCCTTTCTGTGGGCAGAGTGCAGTCACCTACGCTTGCCCTTATAGTGGAGCGGGAAAAAGAAAGGGATGCTTTTGTGGCCAGGAAATACTGGGAGCTTTCTGCGAGCCTGCAAACAGAAAAGGGAGAAGTCTTCCTGGCTGAGCACAGGACCAGCCGGTTCTGGGAAAAGGAAGCTGTTGACAGTGCCCTCAGTGCACTTAAAGATACCGCAGTGGTCTCAAGCATAACTACTTCCACCAAGACCGACAAGCAGCCCACGCCTTTCAACACCACGGAGTTCATCAGTGCAGCCAGTACTATGGGCTATACTGCCTCAAGTGCAATGAACATCGCAGAATCACTTTACATGAACGGTTTCATCTCATATCCCAGGACTGACAACACCGTCTACCCTGAGACTATTGACCTTCGCGCGCAGATAGAGATCTTCACCAAAGGCCCATTCAAGGAATACGCTGAAAAGCTCCTTGCAATGAAAGAACTCGTGCCCACAAGAGGCAAGAAGGAAACAACGGATCACCCGCCTATCTATCCTGCCTCCCTTGCAAAGAAGTCCGAACTAAGCGAGCAGGAGTGGAAACTATATGAACTGGTGGTCAGGCGTTTCTTTGCAACATTTGCAGAACCTGCAGAGTGGGAGACCATCAAGGCGCGGTTCGACATTACCGGGGAGGAGTTCAAGGCAAACGGAGCCAGGCTCGTTAAACCCGGATGGCGATGGTACTATCCATACAATGCACCAGAGGACAGGCTGCTGCCCGCCCTGGCAGAAGGCGATGAGCTGGAAGTCCTTAGCAAGGATGTAGCAGAAAAGGAAACGCAACCACCTGGCAGATACGGCCAGGGCAGGCTTATCAAGCTCATGGAAGAGCTTGGACTTGGCACAAAGGCAACACGCCATGAGATCATAAGCAAGTTATACTCGAGGGCATATATCCACGGCAATCCGCTCCAGCCCACAAAGACCGCCTTTGCTGTAGTCGAGTCACTTGAGAAGTTCGCTCCCACCATATCTAAACCCGACATGACAAGTAAACTGGAAGAAGATATGGACAGGATAGCGGAAGGGAACATTCCGGAAGATGAAGTGCTCAAGGAATCAAGGGAGATGCTGTTCTCGGTCTTCCGGGACCTCGAGGAGAACAGGGACAATATCAGTGAATCCTTGCGTGCGGGCCTCAGAGAGGATAAGATAATAGGGGTTTGTCCTGAATGCAGTTCCAAACTCATGGTCATGCGCTCAAAGAAAGGAGGGCGATTCATCGGGTGCGAAGGGTACCCGGAGTGCAATTTCTCACTGCCTCTGCCTCGGGGGGGGAAAGTGATAGTTACAGATAAGACCTGCGACCAGCATGGCCTCTACAACATAACCATTATCAATTCAGGGAAGAGGCCATGGAACCTTGGATGCCCGCAGTGCAACTTCCTTGAATGGAAAAAGGTTCAGGACGAAGAGAAGAAGAATAACAACGGTAAGATAAAACCTAAGAAGATAACCGACATAACAGGTATAGGCAAGGTTACCGCTGAGAAGCTTACAGAGGCGGGAATATCCGATGTCAAGGACCTGGTCAGCATGGATCCGCTGGAGCTTTCAAAAACCACCAATATCCCGGTGAAGAAGATCAGGAGCTGGCAGGATGCCATTGCCTGAGATGTAGGTGATAGGATTGGAACTGGAATTCAAAGGAGCATGCCGAGAAGTCGGGCGTTCGGCCATTCTGGTCGATGGCAGGATAATGATGGACTATGGCTTAAAGCCAGGTGAGGTCACCCAGTACCCGGTGAATGGTGCGCGACCGGAGGTTGTGATGGTATCGCATGCACACCTTGACCACTCCGGTGCCGTGCCAAATCTGATGGACATTGCGCCCGATGTATTCATGACACCCATGACATTCGACCTTGCAAGCATGCTCGCCAGGGATACTCTGAAGATTGCAGAAAGAAGCAGGGAAATAGCGGCATACGATAGCACAGACCTTTCAAGGTTCGTCGAAAACACTCATCGGGTAGAAACCGGCCTGGAGTTTCACACTCATGGCTACAAGGCACAGTTCTATGACGCCGGGCACATACCGGGTGCTGCAGCCATCCGCCTTGAAGACAAGAAAGAGAAGAGCATCTACTATACAGGAGATATAAACACAATCGACACAAGGCTTGTATCCGGGGCTACGGAATTCCCGGATTCTGATGCGCTTATAATAGAGAGCACATATTTCGGGAACGACCACCCTCCCAGGAAAGAGATCGAGAGGGCATTTATAGACTCGCTCATGGATACGCTCAATGTGGGAGGTAATGTGATAGTTCCCGCCTTTGCTATCGGAAGGACGCAGGAGATATTAATGCTTCTGGATGCACACGGCATCAAAGCCTATGTTGACGGGCTTGGTGTTTCCGCCTACAAGATAATGATCAAGCATCCGGATACCCTGCGCAACCCCACGCACCTCAGGAGAGCTTTTTCAAATGCTATCATTGTAGACGGACCTAAAAGGGATAAAGTGCCTCTTGAATCAACTGTCATAGTAACGACTGCAGGGATGCTGAGTGGCGGGCCTGTACTGTATTACCTTAAGAAACTATATAAAGACCCCAAGTCAAAGATCCTTCTGACAGGTTATCAGGTAGAGGGCACAAACGGCAGGATGGCCCTGGACAACGGCATGATCGAGAATGACGGAGTTATCCAGCAACTGGGGATAAAGGTTGAGCAATATGACTTCTCGGCGCACTGCGGTGATAAAGAGCTCAAGGGAATTGTGAAAGATTTCTGCGACAGGGGCACAGAGCATGTGTTCACCATGCACGGAGAAGATACCGAAGGTTTTGCAGAATGGATAAGGAACGAAACAGGCATAGATGCGCAGGCTCCTCAGCTGGGCGACCACTTCACTTTCTGATGAACTGGGAGTGTGCCTTGACAGCAAGGCCATTCTTCATTTTAGTCTCTTCCATTGCAATCCTCATATTCTCTATGGCATCTGCATGTTCAGGATCTATTGAAAGGACTTTTGAAAAACATTCGGCTGCATTCTCATAAAGGCCAAGATCAAGATATGCCAGTCCTTTTTTATTCCACACGATGGCAAATTTGCAATCAAGCTCGATATCCTTATGAACTTTGCTGTAGCAGTCAATGGCCTCCCTGTGCCTGCCAGTATACGCAAGGACATCACCTTTGTTGATCCAGGCGTTATCGTTGCGCGAGTCAAGCGCCAGTATCCTGCTATAACAGCTGATGGACTCTTCGAATCTCCGGAGATTGAAAAGGGCAACTCCCATATTATACCATACGTCAGTGTCACTCTTATTGGACTTCAGGGACCTCTCAAAACATTCCAGCGATTCCTCATACATTCCCATGAAAGTGTAGGCAATGCCTTTATTATTCCATATAAGAGCAAGAGCTTCATCACTCCAGAGAACAGGATCCCTTGTTTCGCATTCGAGTATGAGGTCAAAATACTCTATTTTTTCTTCCGGCTCCTCTGCATCAAAAGCCAGCTTGAACCATTCTTCAGGTGTATCGTTCTCCATCCCGCCAACCAGCTCCGAGATAAGATAAGAAGATAATAAATATGCAAATATCAGTATATTACTACCATTCCAATTTTGTTAATGCATATCAACATTATTAACTTATCGAATCTTTTCGGCAGCTTAATGTAGATTTGTTGAATAGTTGAGTAGACGATATGCGATACCGGGTAAAAACAACATCTTACGCATCATCATTTTTTCCCGGTGCAGGAAAATAATTAAAGTGCCCTTAAGACTTCCTCATATCATCCACATGCATGACCTGATCAGCATCAATACCAACGAGACACATCCCTCTTTTATCCATGGCCCATATCCTGCACTTACTACCAAGATCCTCCGGGATATCCTCGGAAGGCAGACCGTTGATATCAATGAAGCAGGAGCCCTTATAGCAGTCCGGGTTGAGTTCCATGATACTGACAGCCTGCCTGATCAACAAAAGAAGCTCATTTACGTCTTCCCTGTCCCATTGCATTACCCTTGAACATATCACGGGCAGCAGAGCCTTGGCAACACCCGGGTTTGCCAGTATCTTGTTAGAAAGGCACAGGGAAGCATTCTCGTACCTTACCTCATCATCAGGGCCACGGAAACAGTATATGCCCTCATCAACCATCGTTGGCAGATCCAACGGATATTCAGATCCCGAGATAGCTTTTTTAACATCAGCTGCCTCGAGATCATAGACATCAGCTATCATTTTTATTGCCTTCTCTATCAATACACCGGTATCCATTGAACTTCCTCAGTAAGGTACTAAACTAATTACCTTCTAACCCTGCCAGGTCTTCAGGAGTGTTTATGTTTATAAATGTAATTCTCCCTTTGTTAAATTCACCCAGATCCCTGGTTTCAGGGAACATAACATTCTCAAGTTTCAGCACTGGGGACATGGCAAACCTATCCCCCCCCAACAGGGAAAATTCTATTGCATGCAACATCGGGACTCTTTTATAGACAGCATGCAATGGCTCCTTTTTCCCGGAATCACCTACAGGGACCACTGCATCATGGCCTTCTGCCAGTTTGAACAGGCAATCAATGACATCAGCATTGATGTAGGGCATATCACAGGCTACAACAAGCACATACTCTCCCGAAGCAGCCCTGAAACCTTCGAGCATTCCGGCAAGAGGGCCAGCATGCTGAAGTGTGTCCAGCACTGTTTTTCTTCCATGCACATATTCACCGAAATGCCTGAGCTGGGCCTCATCCCTGAAAGAGATTATTACCTCATCGCATACCCGGTCCAGAACCCGCAGGGTATTCTCTATGAAAGTGTTACCATTTAAGAGAAGCAATGCTTTTTCTCTGCCTTCAAGCCTTGTTCCAAGACCACCTGCCAGAAGTAGGGAGGATCGTTTCATGAAAATACCACCCCTATACAAGTCCCCGCCTGCGCTCACTACGGTATTCGTCAAGTATTGACTTGAACTGCTGGTGCTCTTTCTCTTTAAGGCGCTCCTTTGATCGTTCTTCCCACTCGCCTATGGCCTCTTCCAGCCTTGCAGGGTCGACCATTGCAAAGTCATCCACCCTTTGCACTTCCAGGCCTTTGATCACAGGCAGGTTGAAATCATAGAAATATTCAAGGGCGGCGTGCGGCATTTCCTCTGAGGTTATAATTGCACGGATCCCTGATTCCGTGAACATTGATGCGGTGACAGGGCCTCCTCCGCTGGGATTTTCAAGATACACAAGGTCGCCTTTTTTAAGTCCGTACATTTCTTTCGTATGCTGGATGGCTTCCTTTGCAAATGACCTGACAATTTTTACAGGCAGGCCCTCGCCTTTCATCTCTTTCTTATGGATCTGTTTAAGCCGCTTGGTATGGTAACGCTGATTCTTGAGGGATTGGCGGACACTGGCTAGCTCCTTTTTTAGTCGGTCAATTTCATTGTCCCGTATCTGCACCTCTTTTTCCCTGCGAACCTTAAGATAGCCGGAACCTTTGATTTTATTAATGCGATGTTCCAGTGTCTCAATGGACCTCTCTTTCTGCCCGGAATCATATTTAAGCTCGGCCACGTACTCTTTAAGCTGTTTGATCTGCGCATTTTTCTGGCTCAATTCCTCCCTGAGCCTGTTCAACTGCATATCAGCATCCGTCAATTCGGCTTTTTCCGGTTCTGGCCCGGGCTCTTTCTTTACTTTAGGAGATGGCATTACCTTCTCGATGGCATCTTCTATGGAGGCACCATGAATCACATGGAACTTTATCGTATCAATATCAAGATACTTTGGAGCCTTTTTCTCGACCCGGGAAAAGACATTCTTGTAATTCTTATAAGTCGTAAGCGCAGCTGCCAGTGAATCCCTTTCATGGTCATTGGAATAGCCGAGAGGGCGGGCCAGTGCTATCTTATCCTCTGCCCTCATCTCTCCTCCCGGAGTTCCCAGGACAGCATTAAAACTGCGGCGTATCTTCTCAACGGCTGCCGGTGTGGGGAAGACATCCGTTGCAACTACAGCAGGCTTTCCGTATTCAGCTATCAGTTTGACGACCTCATCATGGGATATACCACGGATGCTTCGCAGGAGCAGAAGTTCCCCTTCAAGGGAAAGTATAGCTATGCCCACAGTGGTTCCCGGATCAATTCCCACGATAGTGTGCTTGCGGCCTTTTTTCTTAATTGGCAGGTACTTTATCTTGTCCCGTTCCACGCTCTTTACTGTTACCTGCACATCAGCGGTTGATGAAGGTTTGATGGGAACCTGCTCCCTTTTTGCATTAACCGTGTACTCTGCCCTGACATAGCCGCCAAAACCCTCCGTGGTCTTGAGAGTATAAGTAAAACCGGTATCCCGAGAGAATCTGCGCAGTACATTCTCGATTTCCCTGCTCTTCTCTTTCACACCCCCATGAACTTTCCTTCTGTAGCGGTTCTGGCTCCAGCCACCCCTCCCCAGAGAGCGGGCCCTGCTGACCTTTATCTTTGTGACATCTTCAAAAAGAGAGACCTCGCAACCCACACCAAGGCTTGCGAGCGTGGCACATGCTTCGGCTTCCTCAACAGGGTTGAACTGGTTGAAAGATATACCGTGTTCCTGGGCAAGGCGCAGCAGAGGTTTCTGGTGAATGCCTCCTGTGACCTGGACCAGTTTTGTGTTCTCAGGCAGCTTTCCAAGGAACTGCATCAGTTCATTCTTGTCAGCCGCCAGTTCATAGATATTGTCCACCGCAATGTAGTCAGGGCGATCCTTCTGCACCATCCTGAGTATCTTATGCCTGCGCAGCATGGTATGATGCGTGACTTCGCCTTCATTGAGGATCGCAACTGCATACCTTGGCACATCCTGGGCCCGGGAGGAACCCTTTGCGATATCAATACCGTAAATGACCCCATTCTGCATATAATAGAACTTATGTTGGCGATAGCATATAGTTATGACTCTTGGGTCTGCTTTATGTATTGCATGACATCATCCTGGTCCCGGTCGATGTTGTACTTGCGCTTGAAGTATTTAATTACGTTAAAGACATCCCTGCCCAGCAGTTCATCTGCATGTGGATGACTGTTCTCTACGTATTGCGGCCAGTCTATGATCTGCACCCCGCCGTCATATACAAAGATATTATACTCGCTTATATCGGAGTGGATGATACCTTTGCTGTAAGTGACCTTCAACTGATCGATGATCGCGTTCATGAACCATTCCGGCTCTTCGAGCTTTGTGCGATAGAGAAGGGAACCTGGCGCGACTTCCATGACAAGTGCATGACGGTTGTTATCTATCAGTTTTGGCACGGCCACATCCGGATAGAGCTGGCGCATGATGTCGGCTTCCCTTTTTGCTGCAAGCCTGGCAGCATATATCCATGAGAAGTGCTCCTTGTCATCCAGGTGAGAACGCACCCTTTTCACACTCTTGAAACTGGTCCTGCCTTCCCTGTGGAACTTGATGATCACTCCCTGTGGCTCACCTATCCCAAGTTCGGGCTGTTTTATAGCTTCGATAACGACGGATTCCTTCCCAACACCGATCTCATCCCCGATGGCACTCACTGTTCCCCTTTTAACGAATGTGTTGAGGGCGAGAGCATCGTATGCATCATAGTATATCTGGTATCCTTCATAGGGAACATTGGTTGCCACAACCATCTTTTTTCGCATTAACTGCCTTATCCTGTACTCCAGCATCGAGAAAGGGAGGCGCGTGAACTTGATCACTTCATCCATTGGCACCCATTCATAGTGCTTCATCCCAATCTCTATGCCCTGCAGTATGCGCAGGTCCTTGCTGTCCAGTTCCTTAAATACTTTTATGACGTCGTCTATCATTTGGTGTGTAATTGCCGGGATGGTTTAGAATGTTTGTGGTTGGGTCGGCATATAACCAGCCTTCGCCATGTAATATGTCTTAAAGGAAGTCTTTATGGAGTAGACCATAAGCTATGCAAATCTCTCCCACGCCTCTTCCTCAACCCTCCTCATAACTTCCTTCAGCGGGATCCGGGACTTCTCCGCAACCTTGCGGCAGTCCTCGTATTCTGCTGACATGTGCAATATTTCCCCTGTCCGGTCCTGGGCTATCTTAACCGCGACCTCGAATATCTCTCCCCTGATGGATACATCGACCTTCTCTATCCGGCGGTCTGCTACATATCGATGCTTTGTGGGTATCACACGAACACCGAGAGTGCCGGTCTCCTTCATCAGAACCCTGGCTACATGGTCGCTGTCCTGCGGTTTTGTTATGACTTTGATGATATGCCCGGTTCTGCCTTTTTTCATGGTAGTGGGAGTGATTGTGACATCACGTGCGCCGGCTGACAACAATCTGTCAAAGAGGTTTCCCAGCACCTCGCCGGTCACATCGTCCACATTGGTTTCCAGCACTTCAATTATGTCGCGCGACAGAGTGTCACGCAAATCCATGAGCATCGAACGAAGCACATTGGGGTCCTCGGTATCCGCATCCCCGGCACCATAACCGATGGATACAACACGTCCCCGGGGGATATTCTCGACAGGTTTTGAGAAATATGCCAGAAGGGCTGCACCTGTTGGGGTCAGCAGCTCCCGGTTTCCCGAACCATAAAAAAATAGCCCGCTGCTTTTGAGTATTTCCAGGGTCGCAGGCGCAGGAACTGCCATCATTCCATGTGCAGCCTTCAATTTTCCCCCGCCGACATTCACTGCAGTGCACAACACTGCATCTGCAGCAATCTCATGAAAGGCAAAGCATGAGCCTATGACATCCGCAAGAGCGTCATTCTGTCCAACCTCATGGAAGTGCAACTCTTCGAGAGGAAGCCCGTGAATCTTTGACTCGGCTTCCCCCATTATGGCAAACACACCAAGAGCGCTCTGCTCAACCCCGGCAGGAAGTCCTGCGCTTTTAATGACATCAACAAGCTCGTAATAATGCCTGTGGTGGGTCTCGCGGGTGGCATGGACCTTTACATCAACTGCCTCGATGCCGCGTTTGTTGACGCTTCCCACGGATACGGAAACATCCACTGCGGATTCTATGGTTTCCCTGACCTTTTCCCTGTCCGCACCAAGCCCTATAAGGCTTGCAAGTATCATATCCCCGGCAGCGCCTGAGAATGGTTCGAATATAAGCGACCTCATGCTTTCACATCATTGTAATAATTGAATAGGGATATTGCTAGTGGTAATTTATACAGGAAACAGCATTTCCGGAGTTAATCCCTGCTACGTGCCTTTGCAACCGTGTTTGCAATCCTTGCGGCAAAAGAGCCCGCCACAAATCCTGCATCGATATTCACCACAGAGAGAACAGAACATGATTGCAACATAGAGAGCAGGGCAGCTTCACCTTTTGCTCCGGCTCCATAGCCGGTAGAAACGGGAACACCAATGACGGGCACATCCACCAATCCGGAAACCACTGTTGGCAAGGTACCTTCCCGCCCGGCTGCCACAACTATGGCATCCGGCTTGCGGTCCTGCAACTTGATCATCTCGCCAACCAGCCTGTGAAAGCCTGCAACGCCCACATCATATATGGCGATAGTCTCGCATCCCATCTCATGGGCTACCATACGGGCCTCTTCAGCAACATCTATGTCAGCAGTCCCTGCGGTAATGATAGCTACAAGGCCCCCGGTTTTCGGAGAAGGCGTGCCGTCATGGACAACCGCTGCTGTCCTGTGCATACTCCATTCGATATTGCCGGGATGGAACGAGGACTCAAGAGATTCCATGTGCTTTATTCCAAGACGGGTGATAAGCACTCTTCCTGTTGCAGCCACCTGTACCTTTGCTATCTCAACCACATCTTCAGGGTCCTTCCCTTCCGCAAGGATGGCCTCCATGATACCTGTACGATGCCTGCGAAATATATCCACTTTTGCAATATCTGAAACCGGAACATAGCCCATGGAGCGTATATGCCCTTCTGCAACCTCTGTTTCCATCTCATTGTTCTTTATCTTACTAAGTATGTCCTTTAGTTCCATTTGATGCTCCCTGTTCTTTTTGCACGATCACGATAGAAAAGTATAATATGGATGAAATTCTGTTCCCATTATGGAAGGACCCCTTGGAAAAATATATAGTTTGCCGATTGCACTCCTGCTTATAATTGGCGCCTTACTGAGTGCATTTTTGTTCTACAGCATGATGAAATCTGCAGAATCTGGCAGCCTGATAATGGTAATTCTGCTCGCGATTGCAATCTCTATAGTTGCACTGGTGATTGGACAGGCCATTAAGTTCCAGCAGTTCAAAAAGCTTTAAAGCAACTTACTTCATTCTGCTCCTGGCTTCTTCGACTTCATCGATGATTCCCGGGTACTCCCTGAACATGTACAGGATATCCATTGCAGCCACCAGGTCAACAACACCTATGGCAGCTATCACATCACCTTCATGTGCCCTTATAGGAACCACGACTACGGATTTTCCCTTATAGGTCCCTTCGGAAGGGACCGTCCTGATAAGAGTATTGGTCCGGAGGACTTCTTCAAGGACCGGACCAGTGTAGTCTTTCTCAAGGACCACGCCTCTTTCCATGCGGATGCCCTTGTAATTCTTACTGCGGATGGTGACAGGTATCCCCAGCAGGGCATGTACCACCTGAGCTACAGGCTGCAGATCATCGGCAGTAGAGTCCGCGCATATCCTGAGACAATACTGATCATTCTCGTTGTTACAAACCATCTTGAACATCCCATATTATGATTTTAGAGCCATAAAGATATCTTATCGCATCAGTTTAAGATCTGTTACATATTCCTGCGCTGAGATCGCTGCCACGGCTCCGTCAGCAACTGCCGTAACAACCTGCCAGAGAGGACTCACACGGCAATCACCAGCTGCGTAGATACCTTTTACAGATGTCTCCATTCTTTCATTTGTTACTATGAAGCCTTTTTCATTCTTATTGAGTTCAACTATTCCCGTATTAGGGTTGATGCCAACATATATGAAGACGCCTTCTACATTCTTTTCGGTCCTCTCCTGAGTCTTCACGTTTCTCATCATGATCTTCTCAACAGCATCCTCACCTGCGATCTCTTCAACGACCGTATCCCAGATGAATTCTATATTCTCTTTCATAAAAGCCCTTTGCTGCAGTACTTTACAGGCCCTCAGGCTGTCCCTCCTGTGAACAACATAGACCTTGCTTGCGATACCGGAAAGTATTAGGGCATCAGTAACAGCCGATTCACCCCCGCCTATAACGAGAACTTCCTGATCTTCAAAGAAAGCAGCATCGCAGGTAGCGCAATAGGAAACACCTTTGCCCAGAAGCTCTTTCTCTCCCGGGACACCGAGTAGTTGCGGGTTTGCACCTGTAGCTATGATGACTGCAAGAGCATGAAGTTCCCCCTCGTGGGTGAAAACTATCTTTTTACCTGCCGCATCCTCTACCTTCCTGACATCGGCTTTCTTTATAGTGATCCCGTTAGCCAGTGCATGCTCCCTGAAGCGGGCCATAAGCTCCTTGCCGGAAGTTGAAACAAAACCAGGGTAGTTCTCGATCACATTTGTCACCGAGATCTGACCCGGGACTGCGGATTGCTCAAGCACCAGTGTTTCCAGACCGTACCTTGCTGCGTATATTCCTGCAGCCAGTCCTGCAGGTCCTGCACCTACAATGATCAGGTCATACATGATCATAGCCATCAGACTATTATGACATTGCTTGCTTTTTCTCTGTCCGGGACCCCTACGAACACCACTTTGTCATCGATTATAGTCGTAGGGATAGAACGTATCTTGAACTTTTTTGCAAGTTCTTTACCCTCAGGCGTGTCAAGCTCAACTTCCTCATACTCAAAGTCATATTTATCCTTCAGTTCCCGCCAGAGTTCCTTTGCACTCGGGCAGAAATGACACCATTCTGAATGAACAAGGGTTACCTTTACCAAAATATACCACTCCTGTCATGATTTGTTAGTAATCTTTCATTTATTCTATTATCTGAAAAGTATATCTAATTATTGACCCTTAATGCACCTTCTAATATTGGCTCCAAATTGACATCTATACTCGGTCCACATTTTTTGATTATATATTTTGTATATAACAGTACATTGAACCCAAAATAAAGAGAATATAAAGTAAAAAATAAATACAAAGATTAATGTTATATCATTCACTTATTCTAAAAAAACAGGAGATACCAAATGCCACGCTATACAATGGAAGAATTCGTAAAGACAACCGGCCAGAAGGACCTTGGAGAAGGAAAGTTCGAACTGGAGCGCGACAGACTGCTTGAGGTCAACCTTGATGGCAGAGTTTGGATAAAAAGAGGCGCCATGGTTGCATACCTGGGTAATGTAAAGTTCACGCGCGAAGGAGTGCTTGAACATGGACTTGGGAAGTTTGTAAAAAAAGCCTTTACCGGAGAAGGAGTATCCCTTACAAAAGCCGAAGGCACAGGTAAAGTGTATCTGGCCGATACCGGAAAGAAGATATCCATCATCAATCTGAATAACGAGTCCATCTTTGTCAACGGCAATGACCTGCTTGCCTTTGAGGAGAGTGTCAGCTGGGATATCAAGCTTATGAAGAGAATGGCAAGCATGATGTCAGGGGGCCTTTTTAATGTCAAGCTGGAAGGAACGGGCATGGTGGCAATAACTACGCACTATGACCCCCTTACACTCAGGGTTACCAGTGACCAGCCGGTATATACCGACCCAAATGCTACAGTTGCCTGGTCAGGAAACCTTGTCCCTGAGCTCAAGACCGACATATCCCTCAAGACATTCGTCGGAAGGTCCAGCGGCGAGAGCGTACAAATGGCTTTCAGAGGAGAAGGATTTGTTGTAGTGCAGCCCTTTGAAGAGGTCATGTACGTCACGACAACAGCCTGAGACAGAGAACATACTTCTGCAGGGGATATCACTGCAACTCTTTGAGATTCTCTGCGATTCATCCTTTTGTGATGCAGTCATAATTCACATTGACCCTTGTCATCGGAGGGACATCACCCCACAAGCCCACATATTCTCCCTGTATCAGTATCGCGCCTTTTATCCCGGGCGTACCACTTACAACATTAAAGGAAGCTTCGACAGCATCCCTCCCTACACCTGTCGCATTTCCCAGAGCTGTAGCTGCGGAGTCAGCCAGCGCAACATCATCGGAAAAAACAACAGCTGCATCAGCCATCCCGAAGCTGATGGAAGGACCTACGGTGCCTGATGAGGTACAGATGCCTGTGATAGTATCTCTTTCCTCCATTGTGAAACCAAGATTCTTCAGAGGAGAGTTGCCTGCGTAGATACCCACCACAACAGGGCGGTCATTGATGATGGCAATATCCCCGCCATTATCCACAATGGCAAAACTGGCTCCGGCCCCGACCATTACCTCGACGGCAAAAGCAGAGATCGTGCCCGCCACAGCACTCATCGGACCGATATCCATGATTTTTGCCGCCTCTGTCATCCGTTTTACGATCTCAGGGGCCTCACCTTTTATAGCATAGGGCTCCAGGCTCGTTCTGAAAAAGGGGTCAAAGGAAATGTATCTTTCAAGCTCCATTCTCTGGCGGACTATCTCATCTTTGGCTGCTTCTATGTGTGAGCGCTCATCCGCCTGGATGGTCACTATGGTTTCCTTCAACCTGTAATATTCTTTCATGCGGGAAGAATTGTGGCTTCAGGCCTGTATCACTTGTTATTCAGCAAAGTAAGGGCCCTGTGAGGACACATTTCAACACATGTGCCGCACTGGATGCATTTTGCCTGGTCGACCTTAAGGCTGTAATCCTCATCGAGTGAGAATACCCTGGTAGGGCATACAGACATGCACGCACTGCATTCGACACATTCATCCTCGTTCCATTCGATAGGAGCGTCAAGCTTTGTGACACGTGCACCCCTAGAGGTTAATGCCTGATACATCTTGTCGTAATGCTCTTCCAATACATCAGCAACAACCTCCCCATGGGAACGGTCAAAATGAGCCTGTGAGACGTTCAGAAGGACCCCCGTCTCGAGAATGGATTCCGCGATTATGGGTCTTACGACCGTTTCGCTGGAAATGTTGATCTTTATCTTCATCTCAGTGCCTCCTTGCAAATAATTTACTTATGTCATCACTTGTGATGATTCCGACAACCTGACTCATGCTGTTTATCACAGGAAGTGCGGACACTCCATGCTGATCAAGACGCCTGGCGACAACAGCAACCTGTTCATCTGCCTGGGCAGTGACCACTTTACGTGTCATGATGTCCTCCACAAGATCAAACTTATCCAGGGAGACCGCTTTTGAAATATCCCAGGCTGTCACTATGCCGGCCAGAGTATCATCCTTATTGACCACAGGCAGGTGGTTGAAAGCCGTCTCCATTATGATCTTTGCTGCTTTGTAGACACTTGCGTCCTTATCTATGGTCACTACAGTTGCAGACATGATATCAGACACAAAAGAAACTCCTTCTGTCTCTTTCATCGGATGTGAAGAGGTGTTTTCAGGCAGTCTCTCAACAGGCATACTGACAAAGAAGTCGCCCCGGGAGATCCAATCCTTAAGTTCAGAAGCTATTATCCGGGCCCTCTTAAAGCTTGAGAGTGATGAAGTTGCGACGTCCCTGCCTTCAATTTCCACATTACCGGAACGCAATTCCTCGTATGTGACTTTGCGCAAAGCCGGGCGGTCACGGCTGGGAATAGAGTAATCAAGTATATTGGTTGTGATATCAGCATCCTTTACAGCAGTAGCCTGCGCAATCCTTTCGTCAAGCACCGGTATGGGTATGCCCATCCCCACATAAAGGGAAGTGCCATATCCCGTGAAATTAGCAGCTCTTATGTATTCAGGGTCCATCTTCTTGAGATCGCCCTGCACCATTAGAGTACCAAACTTGCCTGCGGAAGCATGCTGAGTACCCTGCCCTACAACATATCCCTGAGCGCCACCCAGGAAGATGCGCGTACCTGTACCGATGGTCAGATAATCAGGATCATTGGACAGAGGGGACAGGACACCTGCACCTGAATATGTGACATTGCCAAACCTTGGCAGCAGGGAGCCCATATAAGTATGGATAGTCTGTTTGGAACTATTTGTCGCTGCATTGTACTTCTGGTATGCATTACGGGGGTTGATCATTATTGCCTGGTTCATGTCCTCAAGAGTAAGGGAAGTATCAAGGACTTTACGAGGATAACAATCAGTTCCGTGGGATATCGCATGCACATCTACGGACTTGCCACGCAGCAGGTCCTCTATGACATGTGCGCCGCCATAGTCCATGCCCATTGATTCAGAGAGCTGCGTGGCACCCATGTATGCATCCACGGCTGCTACGCCCGTATATGCCTCAACGTCATTCATCCAGACCTTCTGCATCTTGATAGGAGGCTCAGAGTGGCCTAAATTGAACCAGACACCTGAAGAGCACATTGCCCCGAAGGTACCTGTGGTAACCACGTCCACTTCACGTGCCGCACCTTCAGGACCGAGTTCCCCTACGATATTTACCATTTCCTCGGCGGTGACAACATTCACACTTCCATCCCTTATCTTAGCGTTTATTTCATGAATTGTTTTTTTGACCATGCGTTATACCTTCAGGATTATAAAAAATTAATAATTTTGTTTACTATAAATTACTTATGGTAATTTCAGCCGGACATTGTTTTCTCTATTTCTCTATTATTACTCAACAGAACCACTTAGAAAACTGATTAGACTATCAGGACAAGTAGATGCCAAGTTAATCCTTAAAAAAAAAGATGCGCAAAAAAGGAAGAATACAGAAAAGAAGCCACCTACAGCATCAATCTATCCGGACTGGCCTCTGTTTCCCGAACTCTTTTTTATTCAATACTACTTCAAGCACTCCGTTCCTGTAAGTGGCTTTTGCGCTGTCAGGATCCACACCTGTCGGGAGCTCGATATCCTCAGTGTACTTCTGCTCTTTACCGGCTGCTTTAAGCTGCATGGAGTTCTCTGTTGCAAGAAGTTCTATCTCTTCTTTCTCTATCCCGGGCAGTTCTGCAGTAACATATAAGTTATCATCGATCTCACATACATCTATCAGTGGTTTCCTTTCATCCACACGGATCTGCTGCCTTCCAAAGCGGCCCTCATCAGGTGAAGGTACATTACCGAACTCATTTATCTCAGGTTCTTCACCCGGACGCTGCGAGATAGAAAAACCATAGACAAAAGGCTGTTTTGAAAGATCATCCATGTCTACACCGAACCTTTCCATCATATGCTCTATGATATCTTCAATATCACTGAAGTCCTCATCATCCAGGATATCTTCAAAAAAACTTCGCCTCTTTCTTTTATCTGACATTGATAAACACCACTTTGATATTCGGAATGGTCTACAATAGACAATACACTCTAAATAGGTATGCATTCTTAACTATTTTGCTTTGATTGGCAGACAATCAATGCAAATGCCATAATATATAACTGTTTAAGCAAGCTGTTAGTATAATGACATTGGGTTCCATGAACTCCACGGCCGGTCAAAAAGCACTATTTCCCCTGTATACAGTTACGTTCATCGGGACCCTGGGTTTTGGCATTATCCTCACATTCCTTGTTTTTCTCGTGACAGACTATGGAGGTAATGCGCTTGTATATGGCCTGCTTGCCTCTACATATCCCGTATTCCAGCTTATCGGGGCTCCGGTACTTGGCCAGTGGTCTGACATCTACGGAAGGAAGAAGGTTTTGCTTCTTAGCCAGTTAGGAACGGTGGCTGCATGGATCATATTCCTTATAGCACTCTTTATCCCGGTCACTCCGTTGATACAGATCGAATCAAATCTCCTTGGTTCGTTCGTAATAACCCTTCCTTTAGCTGTTATCTTTTTTGCAAGGGCACTAGATGGTCTTACAGGAGGTAATGTATCTGTTGCCAATGCTTATCTGGCAGACCTGACATCCGAGGAAGACAGGAACAAGAACTACGGACAGATGTCAGTGGCATCTAATCTTGGATATGTCATCGGCCCTGCACTTGCAGGTATTCTGGGAACAACGGTCTACGGAGAAACCCTCCCGGTCTTAGCAGCTTTGGTGATATCCGTATTAGGAGCCCTGATCATTATAGTATACCTCCCGAATCCTCCTGCTTGTATCATTGAAGAATACCCTGCTTCCAAGAGCATTGCAAAAGTACTTGGCCAGGAACACAAGGAATGTTACACACCAGAAGCAGGAAAAAAGATCGCCTTTAAGGAAGTGTTCAGGCTCGAGAATGTTCCTTTCATGATACTGGTTTACTTTTTGATTTTCCTGGGATTCAACATATACTATACTGCATTCCCCATCTTTGCTGCTGTTGCTCTGGAATGGAGCCCGGCAGAACTTGGAATATACTTTTCAATAATAAGCGCCCTTATGGCTTTTGTCCAGGGGCCCGTACTTGCCAGACTTTCAACCAGGTACACAGAACCAATACTGATCGTTACCGGAGGTTTTATCCTTGGCATACAGTTCCTTCTGATAATACCCGGTAACATGTATCTGATATATCTTGCAGCATTTTTCTTTGCATTCGGTAACGGAGTGATGTGGCCCTGCATCCTCTCTCTCCTCTCCAAGTTCGCAGGTAAGGTCTACCAGGGTTCGGTGCAGGGTTTTGCCATGAGCGCCGGCAGCTTCGCAAGCATATTGGGACTTCTTGCAGGCGGATTGCTGTACACGCAATTAAGGACAACTGCATTTCTCATAGCCGCCCTGATAATCTTTTCTGTGGTCATTTTGTCTTTCAGGCTGATTGGAATGGATATGAAAGGAGATAAAGAAGAATAGGTTTTTCATTACAACAACAATGTTAAGAGCAAGAAGAGTAGAAAGGGATATCAGAAAAAGTAATTGTGGAGGCATTTAGATGGTAGATCTGAAGGAATTGTTCATGAAAGAGAATGTAGGAGGTCTTGACCTCATCTTAAGGGCTCTTTTTGGGTCACTTGCGATATCTGCCCTGGCACTTGGCGTTGCAAAGCGCAGTAAATGGAAGTGGATACTGGCACTTATAGGTTTCACCGGCATATTTTCATCCATCACACGCCACTGCACACCTTATGAGCTGCTTGGGATCAATACCGCACGTCCCGGAGAAAGCAATGATAAGGGATTAAGAGGGAGCCATAGGGCACTTGCTGAAGAAGACCAATTACAGTGAACTACCACCCATTAAAATGAGTGGCTTCTTGCTTCATCCAGCTTTCTCGAGTGAAAGGTCTGTCCGCAAGCTCAGACCGCAGTCCCTGCGGCAGTATTGTTTAATGCGATATTCAGGATGTTGATGGCTGCGTTAACATCCCGATCATGTTTTGTATGACACGAAGGACATTCCCAGCTTCTATCGTTTAATGTCAGATCGGTATTCTTGTGTCCACAGATACTACACAATTTGGAACTTGGCACAAACCTACCAATCTGCATTATGGTCTTACCATACCACTCTGCTTTGTATCTTAGTTTCTCGATGAAACTACTCCAGGCAACATCGGATATCGCCTGTGCCAGACAGTGATTCTTGACCATTCCTGAAATGTTCAGATCTTCCAGACAAATTGCTTGGTTCTT
>NZ_JAUXNK010000102.1 GCF_030682845.1 Methanolobus sp.
GGTAAAAGAGATATGCTCATACATGGGCGTGAGCAGTGACACGGTTTATCGGTGGGTTGAAACACACGAAATGCCGGTTCATCGGATGGGGCGTTTATTCAAATTCAAGATTTCTGAGATTGATGCATGGGTCAAGGCTGGTGGAGCAAGCCGCAAACAAACAAAAGACGATTCGCAATGACTGTGTTTCTGGAGATACTAACAGCATCCTTACGATTATTATCCGGTTGTAGTACCAATGGGAGGGTTTACCGATGAATGTTTTCGAGCTTAGAGAAAAGCTGATTGCTGATTACTGCTCTTTCGTTAAGGGCTTTATCACAATCAAAGATGATGCAATCAAAGAAATGGTCGCCAATGAGTTGAAAGATGGTTTACTCTGGCCCGATCCACTTATTCAGTTAGGCCCGTTTTTCGAGTCTGGTGAATCCATTGAAGAATTGATCAAGTCTAATATCCTGCATCCGTTATGCAAGCAAGTTTTCCGAATCAAGAAAGAGGAAACTGATTTTGGTAAACAAATGCAGTTACATCGGCATCAGACAGAGGCGATCAAGCGAGCTGCCCAAGGGCTCAACTACATACTTACCACAGGTACCGGCTCAGGAAAGAGCTTAGCATACATCATTCCCATAGTGAATCACATTCTAAAGACGAGCAGCGGGAAAGGCATCAAAGCCATTATTGTCTACCCCATGAATGCTCTGGCAAATAGTCAGGAAAAAGAACTGAGTAAATTCGTTAATTGGGGTTTTAGCTCCGATACAAAACCCGTTACTTTCAAGCGATACACTGGCCAAGAATCGGAACAGGCGAAGCAGGAAATTTGTTCTAACCCACCAGATATACTATTGACCAATTACGTTATGCTAGAGCTTATCCTGACCAGACCAAACGAGACCCCTCTGGTTAATGCCTGCAAAAACCTCAAGTTCTTAGTCATGGACGAACTGCACACCTACCGTGGTCGTCAAGGTGCTGATGTGGCAATGCTGATCAGAAGGACAATAGATGCCACAAAGGCTGAGAAAGTGATCTGTGTGGGAACCTCAGCCACCCTATCCAGTACAGGTGATCGCTTGGAGCAAAACCGTGAGATCTCCAGAGTCGCCTCACTACTCTTCGGGAGCAAGGTTGAGCCGGAAAACGTGATCGGAGAGTCGCTTCAACGCTTGACCCAAGAGTTCGATTTTGATAGCCCTTCAGTTATCTCTAAGCTCAGGGATTCTATAGACAACTCCCTTAAGTCAGATGATGCAAACATAGATGATATCATACAAGATGCGTTTTTCTCATGGATTGAGACTACCTTTGGAGTAGAGACTGATCCGGTTTCAGGAAGGTTGTACCGATCTTCGGCAAAGTGTATCTCCGGCAATGATGGCGGTGCTGAAAATCTTAGTATGCTCACCGGTATTGATATATCAACCTGTAAAACTGCGATCCAGCATGCCCTCATGTTAGGTTTTAAAACCATTAATCCGAGTAACGGATTCCCCGTCTTTGCCTTTAAACTGCACCAGTTCATCAGTAGAGGGGATACTGTTTATGCATCTCTCGATGAGAATGACATTAGGCACCTTACAGTCCAGAGACAATTGTTCGTTCCCAATAGCAATAAAGATAAGATACTGCTTCCCATGGCGTTTTGCCGTCACTGTGGACAGGAGTATTATACGGTCACCAAGGTCTTCGATGAGGAGAAGGAAGCTTGGCGGTTCGCCCCCAGGGAACTGAATGAACGAGTCTTTGATGAGGAGCAGGAAGCAGGATTTCTCTACGTAAATGATGATGATAAATGGTCTGACAATGCAGCAGAAAACGCAGATAAAGTACCAGAGGAATGGAAAGACCAAGATGGAAAGATCTTGTACAATCGGAGAGAGTATCTGCCAAAACCAGTGCTTGTTACACCGGATGGGCATATTAGAAACTCAGGCAGACAGATGCTATTCCTTGAAGCTCCATTTCGGTATTGTCCCAATTGTATGGTCTCTTATGCTGCCAATCAAAGAAGCGACTTTGCCAAGCTATCTGCCCTGGGCACAGAAGGTAGAAGCACTGCCACCACCATTTTATCCCTATCTGCTGTTAGGCATATCCGTAATATGGAATTACCTCCTGAAGCTCGTAAACTCTTGAGCTTTACCGATAATAGGCAGGATGCATCGCTGCAATCAGGTCATTTTAATGATTTTGTCCAGGTTGGATTACTTAGAGGAGCTGTGTATCATGCTTTGGCGGGTAAGGGCATTGAAGGTGTCAGGCATAGTGAGCTTCCCCAGTTGGTCTTTGAAAGTTTGGGCTTACCTTTTGATGAGTATGCTTCGAATCCAGATGCCAGTAAGGGTGTTGCCAAGATTGAGACTGAACGAGCTCTGAGAAACGTCCTGGGATATCATCTGTATCGTGATTTGAAAAGAGGATGGAGGGTTACTGCGCCAAATCTTGAACAAACAGGGCTCTTGGAAATTGAATATCTTTCTATCGATGAGTTAGCAGGCGATACTGATCAATGGGCAAGCTGTCATCCTGCTATTGCCAATGCAGATAAGGAAACCAGGACAAATATCCTGAAAGCCATGCTTGATTGGATGAGAAGAGAACTTGCCATCAAAGTATCTTACCTCGACCAGCAAGAACAGGAACGGATACTACAGCACAGCCAACAGCGACTTGTACCCCCCTGGGGCTTTGATGAGAATGAGCAGACCAAGCAATTAACTCATGCTTCGGTGCTTTATCCACGTTCACGGAGACCCGGAGATTATGGCGGAGACACATATCTTTCGACCAGAAGCGGTTTTGGACAGTATCTCAGGCGAAATAATACTATCAGTAGCTACGATCAGAAACTTACATTAGATGATACACGGCAGATTATTGAGAACCTGCTGGACGGTCTGATTACCTATGGAATCATCGAAAAAGTGAAAGACAACAAGGCAGATGACGTGCCCGGATATCAATTAGTTGCTGATTCGATGGTCTGGAAGGCAGGGGATGGTTCCAAAGGAGCATATGATCCCATTCGTCAAACATCACTTTCTTTAGAAGGGCAACCTGTAAACCAGTACTTTAAGGAATTCTACCAATTCATAGCAGCATCAACCCGGGGTTTATACTCTAAGGAGCATACAGCTCAAGTGTCTTATGACGAACGGGAACGCAGAGAAGATGACTTCCGGGAAGCTAAACTGCCCATTTTATACTGCTCCCCTACTATGGAATTAGGTATAGATATATCACTCTTGAATGTGGTTAATATGCGCAATGTTCCACCTACTCCTGCGAACTATGCTCAACGCAGTGGACGTGCAGGTAGAAGCGGTCAACCTGCATTGGTATTTACGTATTGCTCTACGGGAAGTCCACATGATCAGTATTTCTTTAAACGTCCTGTCAACATGGTCTCAGGGTCGGTTGCAACCCCTCAGATTGATTTGGCTAATGAGGATATGCTGCACTCGCATATCAATGCAATTTGGCTATCTGAAGCCAAGATGAAGCTAGGTAATACTCTAACTGAAGTGATTGATATCTCCGGTCAGCCACCTACGCTTGAACTCTTACCTGACATTCAGAAAGTTCTACTAGATTTTTCTATCCGGCAAAGAGCCTTAACCAGAGCTACACGAATCATAAGCTCAATTGAAGATAATATCAAAACATCTGTCTGGTACACTCCAGACTGGTTGAATGATATCCTGAACCAGCTTCCCATGCAGTTTCAGCAATCATGTGAGCGCTGGCGAGGCTTATATAAAGCCGCTCTACGTCAACAGGAAGTGCAGAATAAGATAATCCTCGATGTTTCCCGGAAGCAGTCGGACAAAGACCAGGCTAAACGGCTCAGGAGAGAAGCTGAATCACAGCTGGAACTACTTACATCTTCAAGTGGTGCCATTCAATCAGATTTCTATAGCTATCGTTATTTTGCCAGTGAGGGATTTCTCCCCGGATACAATTTCCCCAGGCTGCCACTATCTGCCTTTATTCCTGGTAGAAGATTGAGAAGCGGTAAAGATGAGTATCTATCCAGACCCCGCTTCTTAGCCATTACCGAATTCGGACCTCGGTCTTTTGTCTATCATGAAGGTTCCCGATACATCATTCACCAAGTTATCATGCCTGCTCAGGATGACCAGAACAATGTTACAACCAGCGAAGCAAAGCTCTGCCCACAATGCGGATATTTACATACTGATGGAACCAAGGATTACATCTCTCAGTGCAACGTATGCGAACACTGTGGCAGCCAATTAGATGCTCCGATTCCTAACCTGTTCAGGCTCCAAAACGTGGTAGCCAAACGCAGGGATCAGATTAACTGCGATGAAGAAGAGCGTTTGAAACTTGGTTTCGATATCCGCACTACCATTCGTTATGCCGTACGATCAGGACGCTTGTCCTGTATAAGTGCCAAAATCATGCGTGGTGATGAATGTCTGGGAACCCTGACATATGGTGATTCTGCCATGATCTGGCGCATAAACATGGGGTATAGAAAACGTGTAAGTGGTGAACCTGAAGGGTTCTGGCTGGATACGGAGCGAGGTTATTGGGCAAAGAGACAGGACGAAGATGGCGATGATGATTCACCTATGGGTAAATCGAAGATTCTGGTTCGTCCCTTTGTGAGTGACACCAAGAATTGCCTCTTATTTGAGCCTCAGCTTAGTGTGAGCGACACAATTCTCGCCTCTTTACAGGCAGCCTTAAAGAATGCCATCCAGAGAGTATTTGAATTGGAAGATAACGAGCTTTCAGCTGAATCGTTACCATCGAGAGACAATAGAAAATCTATCCTTTTCTATGAGTCTACTGAAGGTGGAGCTGGGGTACTGAAGCGGGTTATAGACGTTGCTGGCTTTAAACGCGTCATCAAAGAAGCGATAGAACTCTGCCACTATGATCCCATCTCGTTTGAAGACCTGTTAAAAGCACCTCAAGCGAAAGAACCATGTGAAGCTGCATGCTACGATTGCCTGATGAGCTATTCGAACCAGACCGATCATGAATTGCTTGATCGTAAGGCGATAATTGATATACTGATCAGTCTGCTCAGCTCAGACTTGTCTCGCTCTTCCAGTGAGTTTTCTCGGGTGGAACACTATGAGAGATTAAAGAATCTAAATGGTTCCATTCTGGAAGTAAAATGGCTCGACTATATTTACAACAATGGCTATAACCTGCCTACTCATGCGCAGGAACTTATAGAATCCTGCCATACCCAACCGGATTATCTCTATAAAGACAAATACGTTGCAGTCTTCATTGATGGTCCCGTGCATGATTCACCAGATCAGCAAGCTAAAGACAGAAAAATTACAAATGACCTTGAAGATACTGGCTGGCATGTTATCAGATTTAGATATGACAGCGATTGGAGAGAGATTTTAGCATCTAATGAAAATATCTTCGGAGCATTCAAATGAGTTTTAGTATTGGCTCCCTCGTGAGTACTCGCGGTAGAGAATGGATCGTTTTACCCGATTCAACAGATGAACTGCTTATCGTCAAGCCTCTTGGCGGAAGCGATGATGAGATAACTGGCATTCTAACGGCTTTAGAAGCCGTAAAACCAGCATCTTTCAATCTACCCGACCCTTCCCAACTGGGAGATTTCCAATCCTGCAGATTACTCCGGAATGCTCTCAGATTAGGATTTCGCAATAGTGCAGGACCGTTCAGATGCTTTGGCAGATTGGCAGTTGATCCCCGTCCCTACCAGTTAGTTCCCCTGATGATGGCTCTAAAACTCGATCCTGTGCGTCTGTTGATTGCCGATGATGTGGGTATAGGTAAAACCATCGAAGCTTGCCTGAT
This sequence comes from Methanolobus sp., assembly GCF_030682845.1. Taxonomy (GTDB): domain Archaea; phylum Halobacteriota; class Methanosarcinia; order Methanosarcinales; family Methanosarcinaceae; genus Methanolobus. The sequence continues at coordinate 5,830 of NZ_JAUXNK010000102.1, forward strand.
AGCTCGTGAGCTCTTGGACAGGGGCGAAATCACCAGGCTATGTGTGCTCTGTCCTCCTCATCTTGCCGAACAGTGGCAATCTGAACTGAGCACAAAGTTTCACATTGATGCAGAATTGGTACTGGGTAGCACAGTTCGCAGATTGGAGCGCAATTGCCGTGCAAATGAGTCTATTTTTGAGGTTTATCCCTATACAGTGGTATCCATAGACTATATCAAAAGTGACCGCCACAAAGCTGAATTTCTGCGTACTGCACCGGAACTGATCATCGTGGATGAAGCTCATACAGTCAGCTATGATGAGTCTGGAAACAGCAGCCGACACTATCGCCATGATCTGGTAAGAAAGCTCAGCCAAAGCCCCAATCGCCACATGCTATTGGTAACTGCAACACCTCATTCCGGCAATGAAAACGCTTTCCGCTCACTCTTGACCATCTTGAATAAAGAGATTTCAGAATTCCCAACAGACTTGACCGGAGCACAGAACGAGCAACGTCGCCGGACGATAGCTCAGTATTTTATCCAAAGACGCAGGATCGATATCGAAAACTACCTCAAGGAAAAGACTGTATTCCCTACCCCGGAGTGTAAGGAACTCCACTATAATCTCTCTGAACCTTATCGTGATTTGTTTAACAAAGCTCTGGATTATGCCCGGGAGATCGTCTGTGACAAAGCCGGCAGCCAACATCGGCAAAGAGTGCGCTGGTGGTCTGCCCTGGCTCTTCTGCGTGCCCTAGCTTCCAGTCCTGCTGCAGCGGCTGCCACGATGCGCAATCGCAGTGCCACCCTGGAAACCGAGACAGTCCCTGAAGCGGATGAATTGGGCAGACGCCTGATAATGGATATTGATGATCATGATAGCACCGATGCCAGCGACATCCTGCCCGGAAGTGATTCCTTTACTGAAGCCGACGAAAACACTCTCAGCCGCAGAAAACTGCTGGCTATGGCAAGGGAAGCAGCAGCCTTGTATGGAGATCACGATACCAAAATGCTTGGGCTGTTAAAACCACTAAAAGACCTGCTCAAAGATGGCTTCAGCCCCATCATCTTCTGCCGTTTTATCCAGACAGCCGAGTACCTGGCAGAGCAACTTAGACTGCGCCTGCCCAAATCAGTTCAGATAATGTCTATCACCGGGCTGCTGCCTCCCGAGGAGCGGGAAGGGCGGGTAAGCGAACTCTCAGTATTTCCCTCTCGTATCTTGGTTTGCACCGATTGTCTATCTGAGGGTATCAACCTCCAGGATCATTTTGATGCTGTTATCCACTATGACCTCAGTTGGAACCCCACTCGTCACGAACAGCGGGAAGGGCGAGTGGATCGTTTTGGTCAGCCCCACCCAACAGTTCGCATGCTCACCTATTACGGGATGGATAACCAGATCGATGGCATCGTCCTGGACGTACTGCTCCGTAAGCACAAGCAGATCAAATCTTCACTCGGCATCTCCGTACCTGTTCCTGCCGATACCGAAGCTGTGGTGGAAGCGATCTTTGAAGGACTTCTGCTGAGGGAACAGTCAGGAAGAGGTGACCAGCTCATGATTACCGGGTTCGACGAGTTCTTCAAAGATGACAAAAAGAAGCTGCATGATGCCTGGGAAAATGCCAAAGACAAGGAAAAACGGAGCCAGACTATGTTTTCCCAGATGGGTCTTGCGTCCAGAGTCGATGAGATCAAGGCAGAGCTCGATGCCATCAGGGATTCCATCGGTTCTCAGATGAACATCAAAGATTTCGTAAAACAGACGTTCACCCGCTACCATGCTGTTATAAGAGAAGTCAAGAGCACGTATCAGATAGACCTGAATCCCGTTCCCACCTTGGTCAAAGAAACCTGTGGCTATCTTCCAGATAAAATAACGGTCAGCTTTGATCTGCCAGTTCAGGAAAAGGAAATCTATCTCTCCCGCACCCATCCCATAGTAGAAGGCTTGGCAGATTTGGTGATGAGCACTGCTTTGGATAGCGAAAATACCCATTGTGTCGCCAGTCGTGCAGGAGTCATTCGTACCGCATCAGTAGAGCGCAGAACAACCCTTTTACTACTTAGGTACCGTTTCCATATCAATCAGCCTTATGAAGATAAAATTTATCGTAGCTTGGTGGAGGACTCCCAGATTGTGGCTTTTACAGGCTCACCTGAAGCGCCTGTCTGGCTTACAGAACATGATGCCAAAGCTCTGCTGGGTGCCATGCCCTCAGAAAATGTCCTACCCCAGCAAGCTCAAGCCCAGATCGAACGGGTAATTGATAACTATGCATCACTTCAACCGATTATTAACGGCTTTGCCCAAAAGCGTTCCGCCGAACTACTTGCTTCTCACCTCCGAGTGCGCGATGCTGTCCTGTTTAAACGTTCACAAAAACCCGACATCAAACCAGAATTGCCTCCTGATGTGCTTGGCATCTATGTCTATCTCCCAGTGGGAGGTGCTAATGTCTAAACGTAGTAGTATTTTCAATACCATCCGCACCGAAGGTGCCATCCTCCCTGCCGAACTGCTCCAGAGGATTGTCAGTGGTGACGCAACTCTGGAAGGTCTAAAGTCAACAGATTATCACTTGAGTCCTAGCGAACGCCTGAACGAAGCTGCCACACGCTCCTGGAATCGTCTTATCGGTGTCTGGCAGACATATCGGGAAATTCTCAATCAATTACCTGAAGAAGCTATTGGCACCACCGAGACCCGCGAACGCTGGCTATTGCCTCTCTTTCAAGAGCTTGGTTATGGCAGACTCCAAACCCAGAAATCTATCGAGATTGAGGACAAAACCTATCCCATCAGTCACAAGGCATCCGAACCAGTTGCCATTCATCTGGTCAGCTTCAAATGGGATCTGGATAAACGTAATCCCATAGCCAAAGGAGAAACCAAACTTTCTCCCCATTCTCTGATGCAGGAGTTTCTAAACCGTAGTGAGGATCACCTCTGGGGTATCCTTTCCAATGGCCTCAAGCTTCGAATCCTGCGTGACAATGTATCCCTAACCCGCGCTGCCTATGTGGAGTTTGACCTGCAAGCGATGATGGATGGGGTTG
>NZ_JAUXNK010000103.1 GCF_030682845.1 Methanolobus sp.
GGTAAAAGAGATATGCTCATACATGGGCGTGAGCAGTGACACGGTTTATCGGTGGGTTGAAACACACGAAATGCCGGTTCATCGGATGGGGCGTTTATTCAAATTCAAGATTTCTGAGATTGATGCATGGGTCAAGGCTGGCGGAGCAAACCGCAAGCCACAGAAGGGCAATTCTCAGTGACGGTTATTCTGGATAAGCATGTAATAGTCTATAATTCATTGTCGGGCAACGCGGTCAACAGGAGGGTTCACAGATGAATGTATTCGAGCTTAGAGAAAAGCTGATTGCTGATTATAGCTCATTTGTTAGGGGCTTCATAACCATCAAAGATGAAAGTATCAAAGATTTGGTGGCTGCTGAGTTGCGAGATGGCTTGCTTTGGCCTGATCCACTCATTCAATTGAGTCCTTTTTTCGAATCCGGTGAATCTATAGATGAACTGGTCAAGGCAGGCATCCTGCATTCTACCTGTAAACAGATCTTCCGCATTAAAAAAGACCAGGCAGACTTTGGCAAACAGATGCAGTTGCATAAACATCAGACTGAAGCTATCAAAAGAGCTGATAAAGGTTTGAACTACATCCTTACTACCGGAACCGGATCGGGCAAGAGCTTGGCATATATCATCCCGATAGTAAATAGCATTCTCAAGACAGGCAGCGGAAAAGGAATCAAGGCAATCATTGTTTACCCCATGAATGCTCTTGCCAACAGCCAGGCATTGGAACTCACCAAGTTTATCGAGTTTGGCTTCCCCAGTGGAACAAAGCCAGTTACTTTCAAGCGCTATACAGGGCAGGAATCTGAACAGGAGAAGAATGAGATTTGTTCCAATCCTCCAGACATACTGTTGACTAATTATGTAATGCTGGAGCTGATTCTTACCAGACCCAATGAAGCACCACTGGTAAATGCCTGCAGGAATCTGAAGTTCTTAGTCTTGGATGAACTGCACACCTATCGCGGTCGCCAGGGTGCTGATGTGGCTATGCTAGTTAGGCGTACCAAAGACGCGGCTAATGCCAGAGATGTCATCTGCGTAGGGACATCAGCCACTCTCTCCAGTTCAGGAAACCGCAGTGAGCAAAACAAAGAAATTGCCAGGGTAGCTTCTTTACTATTTGGCAGTGAGGTAAAACCCGAGAATGTGATCGGAGAGACACTCCAGCGAATAACTACCGAATACGACTTTGCCGATGCAGAAGTCACCGGAAGGATAAAAGACATACTGCTGCAAATTGACTCTAGTCAGGAGCTTAGTTATGAAGATATTAAACATAATGAGCTATGCTCCTGGATTGAATCTTACTTTGGATTAAGCACTGACCCAGAATCACAGAAGCTGGTTCGTTCTGTTCCCAAGAGCATTTCGGGAATAGAAGGCGGAGCTGAAGCACAGGCTAAGCTTACAGGGATAGATCGCAACATTTGTGCCAGAGCTATTCAGAAGATGTTGATGATTGGTTATAACACAGTCAATCCTGCCAATGGATTTCCTGTTTTTGCCTTTAGACTGCACCAATTCATCAGCCGTGGTGATACAGTTTATGCCTCATTGGATGAGCAGGAGATCAGGCATCTCACCATTCAAAGACAGGTGTTCGTGCCCAACAGCAATAAAAACAAAATACTGCTACCCTTGGCGTTCTGCCGTCATTGCGGACAAGAGTTCTATACGGTGCTGAGGGTCTTCGATGAAGAGAGAAACGCTTTCAAATTTATCTCACGTGATCTGAACGAGCGCATCTTTGAGAGTGATCAGGAAGCGGGCTTCCTCTACGTTAATGATGCTGACAAATGGTCTGACAACATCGCAGAGAATGCTGAAAAGGTTCCTGCTGAGTGGAAAGACCAGAATGGCAAAGTGCTGTATAATCGCAAAGAATACCTGCCAAAACCTGTTTATCTGAATCCTGATGGTTACCAAAGCAATGACGGCAGACAAATGCTTTTCCTGACCGCTCCTTTCCGCTATTGCCCCAATTGCAATGTATCCTATGCTGCCAATCAGCGTAGTGACTTTGCCAAGCTCTCTGCTCTCGGTACGGAAGGCAGAAGCACAGCTACGACTATTCTCTCATTGTCTGCAGTCAGGCATATCAGGCAAATGGAGCTACCCAAAGAAGCCCAGAAGTTGCTTAGCTTCACCGATAACAGACAGGATGCGTCTCTGCAATCAGGACACTTCAATGATTTTATACAAGTTGGCTTATTGCGGGGTGCCTTGTATCATGCACTTTACAATAAGGGTGCTGAAGGGGTAAGGCATAGCGAAATTACACAGCTTGTCTTTGATAGTCTGAATCTACCTTTTGATGACTATGCATCGAACCCTGAAGCCAGTAAAGGTGTGGCAAAAATCGAGACTGAACGTGCTTTGCGAAACGTGCTAGGCTATCATCTTTATCGTGATTTGAGAAGGGGTTGGCGAGTAACTGCGCCAAATCTGGAGCAAACGGGTCTCTTAGAAATAGACTATCTTTCTATCAATGAATTGGCAGAAGACGTAGAGCAATGGTCTGGATGCCATCCTGCCCTGTCCTCAGCAAGTAGAGATAGCAGATTGAACGTTTTGAAAGCTCTCTTGGATTGGATGAGAAGGGAACTTGCCATCAAAGTGTCCTATCTTGATCAGCAAGATCAGGAAAGGATTTTACAGCAAAGCCAGCAACGTCTGATTCCACCTTGGGGTTTTGATGAAAATGAGCAGGCAAGACAGCTAACTCATGCTGCTATCTTGTATCCTCGGTCCCGCAGGAACGGCAAGGACTATGGAGGAGATGCCTTTCTCTCTACCCGGAGTGGTTTTGGTCAGTTCCTCCGCCGTTCGAACACATTCAGCAATTACACTCAAAAGCTATCGTTGGATGATACCCAGCTTATTATCGAAAACCTAATAAACGGCTTAGTCGCCTATGGCATAATTGAAAGAGTAAGAGAAGCCAAAGGAGATGATGATACCGATGGTTATCAATTAGTAGCAGATTCGATGGTCTGGAAAGCAGGTGATGGCAGCAAAGCAGCCCTTGACCCGATTCGACAAACCTCTTCCTCTGATCAGGGACAGCCAGTTAATGATTATTTCAAAGAGTTTTATCAATTCATAGCGGCTTCCACAACCGGTTTGTATTCCAGAGAACATACTGCCCAGGTATCCTATGACGAACGAGAACGGCGTGAAGAGGGATTCAGAAAAGCTGATTTACCCATTCTTTACTGCTCTCCCACTATGGAATTGGGTATTGATATTTCGCTCCTAAATGTGGTTAATATGCGCAATGTTCCACCCACTCCTGCGAACTATGCCCAACGCAGTGGACGAGCGGGCAGAAACGGTCAACCGGCTTTAGTATTTACCTATTGCTCTACAGGTAGTCCCCATGACCAATATTTCTTCAAACGTCCGGTTAATATGGTTTCAGGCGCAGTTGCGACCCCTCAGATTGATCTTGCCAATGAAGACATGCTCCATTCTCATCTCAACGCTATTTGGCTTTCTGAAGCTAAGTTAAGCTTGGGAACTACGCTTACTGAGGTGATTGACAACTCTGGACAGCCACCAACACTGGAATTGCTTCCGAAGATTCAAACTACCCTTAATGACTTTGCTATCAGGCAAAGAGCATTAAGCAGAGCAGCAAAGATCATCTCTTCTATCGAAGAGGCATTAACTGGCTCGGCCTGGTTTACTCCTGATTGGCTCAGCGATATGATGAACCAGTTGCCCATGCAGTTTGAACAAGCCTGTGAACGCTGGCGAGGTCTTTACAAAGCTGCTCTAAGACAGCAGGAAGTGCAGAACAAAATCATTCTGGATGTTTCCCGTGGGCAATCGGACAAAGATCAGGCAAAACGGCTGAGACGAGAAGCAGAATCGCAACTCGACCTGCTTACATCTTCAAGTGGTGCCTTCCAATCTGATTTCTACAGCTATCGTTACTTTGCCAGTGAAGGTTTTCTGCCCGGTTACAATTTCCCCAGGCTGCCACTCTCTGCTTTTATCCCCGGTAGAAGGCTGAAAAGCGGTAAAGACGAATACCTCTCCCGACCGAGGTTCCTGGCTATAACAGAATTCGGACCCCGCTCTTTTGTCTATCACGAAGGTTCCAGATACATCATTCACCAAGTCATTATGCCAGCCCAGGATGACCAGAATAACGTTACTACAACTGAATCCAAGCTTTGTCCCCAGTGTGGCTACCTACACACCGACAGTGCCAAAGACTATATCTCACAATGCAATGTTTGTGAGCATTGTGGAAGCCAGTTAGATGCACCCATTCCCAATCTGTTCAGGCTCCAAAACATGGTAGCAAAGCGCAGAGACCAGATCAACTGTGATGAGGAAGAGCGGCTAAGACTCGGCTTTGATGTCAGGACAACCCTGCGTTTTGCTGTACGCTCAGGAAATCTATCTTGTGTGAGCGCAAAGATCATGCTTGCGGACAATTGTCTTGGCAAGCTTACTTATGGCGACTCTGCCATGATTTGGCGCATTAATATGGGTTATCGCAAGCGTAGTGCAGGTGAACCGGAAGGTTTTTGGTTGGATACTGAGCGAGGTTATTGGGCAAAGCGACCTGATGAAGACAGTGATGATGATTCGCCAATGGGAAAATCCAAAATACTCGTTCGTCCTTTTGTGAGTGACACCAAGAACTGCTTGCTCTTTGAACCGGAGTTTCAGATAAGTCACACAATCCTGGCATCGCTGCAAGCTGCTCTGAAAAATGCCATCCAGAGAGTGTTTGAACTGGAAGATAGTGAGCTGTCAGTTGAACCTTTACCTTCCAGAGATAATCGGAAGTCCATCCTCTTTTATGAGTCCTCTGAAGGTGGAGCAGGTGTGCTGAAGCGTGTTATAGACTCCACAGGGTTTAAAAGAGTTATCAGGGAAGCCATAGAGCTCTGCCACTATGATGCTAATACTTTTGAAGATATGCACAAAGCTATCCATGCCAAAGAAAACTGCGAAGCTGCCTGTTATGATTGTCTGATGAGCTATTCCAATCAAACCGACCATGAACTACTGGATCGCAAGGCCATAATAGATATCTTGATTAGTCTCCTCAGTGCTGATATTTCTCGCTCCTCCAGTGAGTTCTCCCGGCAGGAGCATTATACAAGGCTGAAGAACCTGGCAGGCTCGGAACTTGAGGTCAAATGGCTGGATCAGATCTACAACAATGGCTTTATCCTGCCGACCCATGCCCAGGAACTGATAGATTCATGTCACACCCGACCAGATTATGTCTATAAAGACAAATACGTTGCTATCTATATTGACGGACCTGTCCATGATACTCAAGAACAAACAGCAACAGACAAAGAGATCGGAGTGGCACTCGAAGACTTAGGCTGGCATGTTATCAGGTTCAGATATGACAGTGATTGGAGAGAGATTATTGCTACTAATGAAAACATCTTTGGAGCTTCTAAATGACATATAGTATTGGTTCCCTGGTAAATACCCGTGGCAGAGAATGGATCGTACTGCCTGAATCTACTGATGAGCTCATTATCGTTAAGCCACTGGGTGGTAGTGATGACGAGATAACAGGCATTCTAACAGCTCTGGAAGACGTGAAACCTGCCTCATTCAATTTACCTGATCCCACTCAACTGGGTGATTTCCAATCCTCCAGATTGCTCCGTGATGCACTCAGGCTGGGCTTTCGCAATAGCGCGGGACCTTTCAGAAGCTTTGGCAGATTGGCGGTTGATCCCCGTCCCTATCAGTTAGTGCCTTTGATGATG
>NZ_JAUXNK010000017.1 GCF_030682845.1 Methanolobus sp.
ATTGTCCTTTCTGTAACCTTATTCTGGACAGAGACCACAACGCTGCTGCCAATATACTCAGACTGGGGCTACAGTCTGTAGCACAAAATGCTTAGATGCTCTCCACTTCAGTGGAGAGAGTAGTCACAATCTGAATAACTATAAATCAGGAATCATGACAATATCCTGATATCCCTGTAGTTTATAGCTTTTACAGGACACACGTTCACACATCTTTTACAGGCGGTTCCAAGACACTTTTGCGTGCTGTACATCACAACCAATGCCCCGTCTTTTTCCATATTCGAGATAGCTTTTTCAGGGCATTCGATCTCACACTGGTGGCACATGATACAGCCAACGGCCTCCTCTTCAACCATAACGCCAATGTCGTCTACTATCCTGATATTTTGGTCTTTGGCATCCAGGGCATCATCCAAAGTGCATTTTACCATTTGAGGCTCAGCAGATACTGAAGGCAGAAGAGGGAGCTTATAGATTTTCAGGAAGCGGTTATAGGATTCCATGTCCATGCCTTCTGTCCAGAAAGATAGTTCGCACGTGTAGAACTTTTTAAAAGTAGCACTTGTGGCCATCATCAGATGATCGACCTTAATCTTATTTGCAAGATCTATCACCTCAGCAAGCTTTGAGTCATCTGTTAATATATCCCTGGCAAGAGAAAGCGAAGTATTCCCAAACTGAACTATCCTTCTGGAATACTTCGGGCAGGAGCCTACATACATAGCTTTCCATGGATCCACATAAGTTCCTGATGCGCCTGTCATGTATGTGTTCTCAAGTTCTTCGTAAGCAAGCCCGGCTTCTATTATAAGTGTCAGTTGTGCTGCCCTTATAGCACCAATAGCCTTGCCGGCTTCTTTGATATCATTCTCAGAGATACATATCCCTTCACTCAGCATCAATTTACCGTACTTCAGCCTTGGTGGCCTCACAATGAGCCCTGTCTGCATTGCAAGCGCCAGAGAAGCGATCAGACCAGTGCCTGTTATACCTACAGGCTCCAGGACTGCCCTTTCTATTATATCACCACTACATGGATCGACCAGATGGGATGGCCGGCTGGTCATGCTCTCATCAAGGACGGTAAGTCTCCAGTACTTTCCTTCCAGATTTACATCTGAGATAGCACCGGGGCCTGCAAGCATGCCACAACTTACTCCCTGCCCTTCGATAGCCGGACCTGCAGCAGCGCTTCCTGTAATGATCCTGTTCCCTACTTTGATTGCCATCTCAGCATTGGTCCCATAGTCAGTAACAAGAGTGGGAGCCGTCTGTTCAAGGAAATCAGTTTTCATCATCATTGCAAGTGCATCGGCACCGACTTCATGCTGGACTGCCGGAGGAACGATAACATCGCATACCCCCAGCCCGATCCGGTTCTTGAGAATACCGCTCGCCGGGAATATCCGTGCCTGGCGTTCTATATTTTCGATACCCAGCCTTTTTTGCATGTTCTTGCCCGCATAGGCAAGATCCCTTATCTCAGAGTTCTGAAAAAGTGACAACTGTATAGGATTGCCGCACACTGCGATTTTGCTTATCTGCAGAGGATCAACATTGAAAGTGTTTATTAGTTTACATACGGTATCGATCATTATCTCATGCGCGATGTCCTCTCCCACAGTGATTGCAAAATCGAGATGGTCTGTGATATTGGCTCCCGGAAGAGGATGTTTTGTTGTCATTGAGGTCTTAATTATTTGCTTGGTTCCAAGATCTATAAGCTGCGCCCTGAAACCGCTTGTTCCCAGGTCCATTGCTATTCCGTACATCTGATTACCTCCTTTCAAAAACAAGACCTCATTGCTTCCCAGAGCACTTCCATCTCTTCAGGAGGTGTGTTCAGCGGAATCTCGCAGCCAGTGGACAGGATAAACCCTCTATCAGGAGCCGCAGCCATACAGCTTTTAACTTCAGATGCGATGTCTTTCATCATCCCTGAAGTGAATATATAAGGATTGATATTACCCATCAGGCATACATCCGAATCATGGAAGTTCTGGAAATCCATGAAACAATATCTCTGGCTGCATCCAATGCTTTTATGGTTATGGAGTTTCTCACACTCAACTCCGTAGTTCTTTCCGAGCGCTTTTACATTTCCGAATGCAAAGTTCAGAGCATCAGGCTCCAGAGCCAGTTCCAGTTCATGGAATGCATGGGATGCGCAGTTATGGGATATTACATATCCTCCGCGGTCCTGGATATGAGAATAGAGCTCTTTTGTGTAGCGAGAACCGAACTCCTTTGCCATTCCCAGGCTGAAAAGGTCTGAAGCGCTGCCTCCGTTCTCTGCAAAAACCCCGTCAGCTCCTGCATCAAGCATCCTGTCTGCAAAAATGATACAACTCTCAGTAAGCACTTCCAGTAATGCATGGAGATTACTGCTGTCCTTTATCATCTCAATGCACAGCCTGCTCCCGTCCATCACCTGGGTAGCAAGCATGAGAGGAGTAAGTGAGGCGCAGCTGATGAAAACTTCATCACCGAGTTCTTTTTTCAGCAGGGAGATGGATTCCTCAATGGTCCTCACCCTTTCTGAACGTTCCATATCCCGAGGGTTAATCTTTTCATATTCCCTGGCAGATTTTAAAGGGTGTTCAGCTATTGAAGGGTAGTAATCAGTCTTAACGTTGATCTTTGCTCCAAGGGCTTCCGCCTCCACGAGCAGGCATCCCCAGGGAGACATGACATTATCATGGTGATACATCTCCCTTGCCAATATCTGTGCTCTTGCAATACCCTTTGCGGAATAGTAAACATCATTTATCGTTGCGTTCATGCGGTCAAGCACAGCATCGCCTGCACCAAACCACAGATAACCCAGTGGTATCCTGTCCACCTCTTTCATTTCAAGAGCGTTGATAAAGCGCTCTCTTGAGGTCATTTCCTCAGACGCTTGCTTTGACACTTCCTCATCCTCCACCTGATATTATCCAAAACTATTTTTTCAATAGTATCTTATCGATTCGCAGTACGCCGTTCACAGCCTCGGTTGCCGCAATAACAGCTAGTTTTTTCATACTTGAAGAGTCGTAGACAGGAGGACTGTTCTCGACAACCTTTCGTGAACTATCTATCCTGCAGTCCACACCCCGGTTATAGTAGTCGCGCATCTTTACCATTGCATCCGTTTCATTAAGTCCCGCATTTCGTGAGAGTATCCGGGGAATCTCCTCAAGAGCATCCGCATATGCAATTATGGCAAGCTGCTCTTTTCCCACTACCGTGGATGCGTACCGCCTGAGCATTTGCGCGAGCACGAACTCGATGTCCCCTCCTCCATTGACTACAAGAGGATTCTTCAGCAGGAAAGCAGCATTGTTAAGAGCATCATCGACTGCCTCCTCAACCTTTTCAAGAGCATATCTGAATGGCTCCCATATCAGGATAGAGGATATCGGCTGTTCACTGGCAGAGAGGAACAGGAAGTATTCATCACATTTCTTCTCAACATTCACCTCGTCGGCAAAACCAAGGTCTTCGGGCAGAATGTCATCCTTAATGGAAATGATACTGGCACCTGTTACTTTTGATACCATTTCCAGGTCCTTCATCTTCAGCTTATTGAAAAGAAGGATGCCTTGCTTTGCGAGTGAATCCTCGACTGATCCGTCAACGCTTCCTTCACAAAGAACCACATCAGCTCCTGAATCAATTATCTTTTTTGCAAGACTTTTCACCGTTCTTTCCTGTTCATTGCGCAGGAGCATGGAGTTGTCAAAGCCATCGATTCTTATGTTATGCTGGGAATTAATGATCTTGCTCTCAAATTTCACATTATAGTTAATTATAAGGACCCGCGCGTCTTTGAAATGACGAGGCATGTCATCTCTTGCGGGTGTTTCATCAAGAACAATACCCGAAAAACATTCCATCGATGGACCGCCTACCTTTTTGATAACCTTTACGTACTCGTTAAGATCAATGCGGGCATCATCATCCAGACCTTTGAGCTTTGTAAGTGTTTTCAACACAAGTTCTGTTATCATCCGGGACTGCCGGAGCCCTACACCTTTGCTCAGGCTGGCATTCTCTATTACAGAATGCAGTTCCTCCTCAGAAACTGCCTGTATGCTCTCATATTCAAGAATCTCATAAGCTTTGTTCAGGGCTAGCTGATATCCCTTTATAATGGTCGTCGGATGCAATCCATAGCCTGCAAGTCTGGCGGCATTCTCAATAAGTGATGCAGCAAGGATGACTGCTGTCTTTGTACCGTCACCGCATGCCCTGTCCATAGACCTTGCAAGCTCTTTCAGGGATGTGACCACCGGATGCAGCACGTCTATCTCTTCAATGATGGTCTTTCCGTCACTGGTCATGTAAATATCATCCGTGGGACTGATTATTATCTTATTCAGCCCGCATGGTCCGAAAGAGGAGGCAAAGAGGTCCTTGATGTCCCTGGAAGCCTGTTCCATGTGATGCAGCAGTTCATCCTCTTCCACATCACCTGTTATTCCAATACGGTTGCGCACACTCTGGCGCAGAGAAGCCATACTGTCCAGTTCATGCATGCCTCCCGGTTGTGCCATCATGGTGCTCATGCAGTCCTCCTGGGACTGCCCACAGCAATACCTACAAGCTTTGTTTCAAGCGGAAGCGTGCCCATGCTTCCAATATCGCTCTTTTGAAGCTCGAAATTGACATTATCCATACTTAGCCCGTAACCTTTCATGTATTCTGTAACAGATTCCTCTACGTGTGCAACTGCATGGTCTACAGCACCCTGGTGATTGTCAAAGATATGTCTTCCCTTATCCGAAAAGAGAGCATAACTTGAGCTACCTGCCGAAGAAGGCCTGATAAGCATTTCTGTCCTGTATATAACATCACCTACAAGTGCTCCCACTGCATTACCGACCTCATAGTGATCCGGAATCCGTATGTCACCATCCATGATTTGGCCCAGTTCCTTTTCGTAGGCTCTTACCGGAGCACCTACCATCACAATAGGGATCTTAGGTTTGAACATAATAAGATCAGAGCACTCAAGGAATTTTTTGATCTCGTCCTTCTTCACACCTGAACTGAAGTAGGAGACCAGATGCAAAGCAAGGGTCTTCTGGAATTCCTCTTTGAGTTTCAAACAGAATTCGTCCCTTCCCATTTTCAGATAACCGGCAAGTATGTCTGCGCCAATGAAAGATGCAGTTCTGTTCCATTCGTCATATTCCCCGAGGACATGCAATGCATCCGTAGGAGTAAAACCGATCTGCTGGACATATCTTTTCCTGACAAGTGACCGAAGGATATCGATAAACATCAGGGGATGCATTTTCGTCCTCTCCTCTATATCCGACAGCGAACATGGAGATTCTCCTATGACTTCCAGTACCTTTAATTCTTCATGGCCAAGTTCAGATAATTTCATACAGCAAGAGTCAATACCCTTGCTGATAAAAAATGAAGTCGGCTGCATTATATCGGTCATCATGCGGGGAGAGAATGTGTGTACTTTGGCCAGTTTATCTATAAGGCCGGGATATTCGGCTGCAGCAAGACATAAAGGTATCACTCTCTTTGGACCGATGAACATTTTTTTCTGCACCCAGACATGACTGTCCCCTCCAAGGGCGGAAGTGTCCATTTTTATAGCCTTGACCATGGTGCTCCAGCCGCCAACGACAGCTCCGGTATCATTTACTATAGGGATGCCATCACGTATCATTGCAATATCGGTGCTTGTACCGCCAATATCCAGGGCAATGCAGGTTTTAAGGCCTGTCAGATGTGCTGCGCCTACCAGACTTGCTGCAGGACCTGAAAATATAGACTCCACAGGCTTTTCAAGGGCTTCCTCTATTTTGACAAGAGAGCCATCACACTTCATCATCATCAAAGTGGAATTAATGCCCATCTTTTTCATCACAGACAATATGGATTTAATGAAATCGTCAATCACAGGTATAAGCTGAGCATTCAGAAGTGCAGTGACTGCTCTTTCATAAGCTCCGAGACTGAGGGAAAGCTCATGTCCGCAGACAACGGGCAGGTCTGTAAGCTCACGGATGTATTCTTTCACCATGATCTCATGGTCAGGGTTCCTCACACCAAAGTAAGAGGAGATAGCAAATGCTGCAACCTTATTCCGGTTCTGCAGTACAAAGTCCCTGACACCATCCAGACCTTCCAGTGAACGCAGCTCATTTCCGTCAGAATCATGTCCACCATCAATGGAAAGCACGTAGTCGGTGGGCAATTCCTTGTTTATGGAATATCCGATGAGTATGAGGCCTGCAGGATAGCCTTTACCTTCGAGGGTTGTGTTCGTTGCCAGAGTTGTAGATACGGAAGTAAAACTAACCTCTTTGAGATATTCTTCCTTCAACCCGCGAAGCGTACACTCTATACCCTTTACCAGATCGGGATAAGTTGTCAATGATTTGCAAGAATCGATGATCCTGCCCTGTGCAAGATCCATTATAACAGCGTCAGTGTATGTGCCGCCTGTATCAATACCAAGTCCCAGATTCATTATTTTTCACCTTTCCTTAATGAAGCGATAGAAGGTAGAACGGCAGAATGCCGCCTTTTCGGATATAAGCCCTAATTTATCATCGATCACCTCACTTAACTACATAAAAAAAAGATAAAATAGGACATTATGCGCCTATTTTATCCGATGATGCTTTTCTGCAGCTGCGGGCCAAGTTCCTTAACGGTGTCAACCATTGCCTTGACAGTGTTCAGTGGTCCCCCTGGTGGGATCTCACAGCCCGAAGACATCACATACTTGGACTGCATGCCGTTCTCCTTGAGCACAGGAATAACGCCCTCGATCAAAGTCTTTGTATCATCCCTGATCTTCTGGACTCCTTTGGCTGAACCATCCATGAAGTCTATCGGATTGATCTCGCCCATCATACAGCAAGTGTCACCGTACTTGGGAATCAGGTCCGCATAGTTCTGGGAACCCTTTCCTCTCTGTTTGGGATAGTATGCGTAGCTGTACAATTGTGTACCGAATTTTTTGATCTGGGTATCAAAGTGCACCGCATCGGCACAGTTGTGGATAATATATGGCTGGTTGTACTTCTTGAAGAGTGGAATCTGCTGGTCATAAACGAATTTACCATCGAACTTCCAGTAGTCCTCTTCACTCATTATGACATTATTTGACCAGAGGTTGTCTACACACAGGGCGTTGCAGGCACTTTCTTCAAAGAAGAGCTCAGATACCTGGCATATGTAGTCGGTACATTTCTGCAAAGCCTCAAGTACAACATCAGGGTGTGTTTTCATGTCCATCAGCACACGGTCTGCGCCCATGAGCTGAGTAAGAGTGAGAAGTGGCCCTTCGTGGAAACCTACAAACGGAGTGTTCAGTTCCTTGTTCAGTTTCGTTGTTGCTGCTTTTGATGCCATCACAAGCTCATATGCACGGGTTCCCTTCTTAACCTCAGGCACTTCAAGATTGTCGTAGTTC
>NZ_JAUXNK010000024.1 GCF_030682845.1 Methanolobus sp.
CCTGGCGACCAAGGTGCTCCTTCCCCGGCTATGGTTTATAAGGAAATCGCATCCTATGTTGCTGAGTATGGTGTAAAGCGACTGGTGATTGATTCTGTGTCAGCGATCCGTTTCACTTCAAAGGACCCCTCTCTTCAGGAAAAAGAGATGAGCAGGTTCATCCGCAACCTCAAGAAACTAGGATGTACCACGATACTGATATCCGAGATGACAGACCCGACAGTCTACTCCACAGAACAGTTTGCTTCCCACGGAGTCATATTCCTGCATAATTTCCTGTACGATAAGACCATGACGCGCGCTATTCAGATAATCAAGATGAGAGGAACAAAGCATGACTGTAACCTGAGAGGTGTGGGTTTCAATGAAAGGGGCATGGCTGTGCAAGAACTTCTTGAGTGAGGATGTGGGACCATGGTAAGATTTTTCAAAAAAAAAGAGGAACAAACGCAACTCACCAGATCTGAGATCGATGAACTTATAAAGAGTGCGTATAAACTTGGTTTTGAAGTAGGGTACCACAAGCATTCCGAACTTGGCTGGGTTAGTGAGCAATACTCCATGCTTGAGGAGCTGGCAAGAGAGTCCGGCCTTGGAAAACTTGTCATGCAGAACTACAGGGATGGCAAAGAATATGGGACCAAAGCCAAGGAAAGAGACATTAAGTCTGATATGTCACAAAGGAGCTCAGAAAAACAATCTGAGAGAGCAAATATTTTCCCTGGATTTTCAGAGGTTACTGTAAATCAAACTATTGAAGCGGGGTACAAAAGTAACCGCACTGCACAGGCGAACACTGCAGGACTCATTCAGCAACCTGCCATGACAGATCTTCCAAGTTCCACTTCCAGAACAACGGCAATTGACAGACCTTCCCAGATCAAGGGGTCTAAAACACTGATACCAAAAAACTGATTCCATAAAATTAATATCTAGCTCAATATTATTATTAATACATATGAGGTTGAATGATGCTAAAAAAATCCCTTATTTGTTTACTCTTATCAATATATGTTCTCTGCCTGCCTGCATTAGCCTATACTGTGGATGATATTGAATGGAAGGACAGTGCGGATAAGACCGGTACCCTTACCTGGGGGGGTACATTAGCAATGGATAAGTATGTCATCAAAGCTGAAGACTTTAACAAGGATGGTTTTGTCAGTATTAGCATTTCCAGTAACAATCAGATAAAAGCAATATCTCCTCTGTATGTTGGAGAAAGTCTGAGATATCGTGATACTGACAATGGCAATGATGTAATGGTAATTGTTGATTCTGTCACCCTTAACATTGACTCGTGGACAGGCAATATGAAAGATCCGAAGGTTGCGATCAAAGTATATAAGAGGGCTTATCCTGAAATGACCATCGAGATAACTACGGATAAGGATACATATGACCCTAGACTGATGAGCTCTCCTTCTGTTACAGCTACGATCAATATAAAAAATATAGGGGATGCAAAAGCCTATACAACGGATGTAGAGATAGATCCGAGTGGAATGGAACTAATTTCCGGAAAACTTAAGCATAGTTTTAAAGATATAGAAGAGGATGAAGTGCTTGAGCCTATAGTTGTCAAGCTCAAGGTTCCACACTACTGGGATCAGACAAAGATTGATCTAAAAGTGACAACAAAGTCCAAGGACATCAACAACCAGATACATACTCAGAACAAAATAAAAACTCTGACAATCGAACCTGTTGTTGAACTCATCGTTACTAAGACCATCACCGGAGAGATGTACATTGACAAGACTGCTTATGTTTCGGTGAGTGTATATAACAAGGGAATATATAGCGTCAGTTCCGCAACGGTTACAGATGCCCTTAGTAAAGATTTCCAGTTGCAGGACAACATCAATCAACAGGCTACGATCACCCTTGCACCTGGCGAAACTAAAGCCGACCTATTCAAATATACACTGAAGCCTACAAGGACAGGCAAAATCACAATACCTGAGACGACTGCAATATTTACAGGGCCTGACGGTAAAGTGCGCACATTCAAGTCCACAACTCCAGAGATCACAGTGAATGGACCCAATATAGTACTTACCAAAGCCGTGAATCCTTCTTCCGTGAGCCCGGGCAAAGAAGCTAGTGTGACTGTAACCGTACATAATCAGGGTAACAGGGATGCCAGTGTAACAACTGCCGAAAGCCTGCCTGCCAGCGTATCTTTTGTAAGCGGTAATCTGGACTTCAAGGAGGTTGTGGCAGGAGGAAAATCAGCAACCTATTCTTACGTCATCAGAACAAAACAGACAGGTGATATCAAAATGCCTGCAACAACTGCTACGTTCATTGACATGGAAGGCTTTAAAGGTGAAAGGATATCCAACATGCCGGTCCTATCAGTTGTAAATCCGGAAGATCAGGGTTCTGCGTCTCTTTCAGATAACTCCCAGAGTGGCAGCAGCACATCAGGCAGTTCCTCATCTTCCACTGACGGCACCGGAGCGAGTTCGGATGATACCAGGGTGCAGCCTGGTTTTGAAGGGTCCCTGATGATATTCATTCTTATCTGTGTCTTTGTCATGATCAAGCGCAGGGAACAAGAATAGAACTATGAAACAGGTAGCTTTGAGATTGGGGATGCTGGCCCTCCTTGTGTGCCTATGCAGCCTTGCAAGTGCAGAATCGTTTACCGATGATGATGGTGTCGAGTGGCTTGAAGCAGGAGAATACACCCTTTACTGGGGAGAGGAAGTCAATGCCAGCGGCTACATGATAAAAGCTGCTGACTTTTCACCTTCCAAAGCATTCGATACAGATAGTGATTATGTGATGCTGACGGTACTGAGCGACCGTTCCGAATCATGGCAAACCATCCTTGCCGTGAACAATTCCAACATCCCTGACAATTATATATTTGGAGACCGGCTCAACATCACTGCATTGAGCGTTGTTACAGGTAACAATATCCCTGTGCCCTACACGAACATCACTGTATTTCTTTCAAACGTATCCCAGACCCCGACAGTTGTCATTGAGAAAATAGATAAGACAATTATCGTGGAAGAGAACAGGGCAAAAGAAGTATATATAGATGAGCGGGCTCATATTGAGGTAAAGATCCGAAACCTGAGGGTTGTTCCGACAGCTATACAACTTGTGCAGGAAATCCCGGATGGCCTGGTATTTGATCCAGATATCGATATGGACTGGAACTTTACCCTTGCTGCAGGCGGACAGAGATCCTATAAATACTCCCTTAAGGCACTCAGGCCTGGTACTTATAATTTCACGGGCACGCAGGTGCTGGTTAGTATGGATGAGCGTATTTACAGGAAAACGCTTAACGATACACAGCTCATTGTGCATGGTCCTTACATCAATCTTACCAAATCCCATTCTGCTGAAAGTGTGCAGGTGAATGATATTATTGAGATACAGGTAAGTGCTGTTAACGAAGGCGACAGGGCTGCCTATGTGTCAGTCTCTGATGAAATTCCCCTGGAGGCTGTTCTTGTGGGAGGCTCTATAAGCAGCAGTAAGATCCTGCACCCGTCAGAGAATATCACTCTTACATACTCACTGCGGATGGATAAGGCCGGAAGTATTGTGATGCCTTCAGCAAAGGCTAGTTTTACTGATCCCCGGGACTATAAGGACATTGCTTACTCAAGGCGATATATGCTATATGTGGCAGATGAACATGGGCAGGGTGGATATGAACAGGACGGTTATTATGATAAATTTCCTCAGGCCTCCTCCTTCTATGATAACATAAATTCGGAGCAGCCGGAAATTGTGCAAGAGGATCATGGGATGTTCCAGATATTCTATGATCTTATGGATGCTGTCAAGAAGTTCATATCGAACTTAAGGCAAAAGTAAAATACATAATAACGCTTTCCCTACTATAAATGAACAGATCAAAAACAAAAACTGCAGGCGGGATAAAACGCATATCTTCCGGTATGAGCAGGTCCCTTATTTTGACTCACGGGGATTCTGATGGTGTCTGTTCCGGTGCCATTGCCAAGAGTGCCTACCCAGAGGCAGATGTGTATTTTACTTCTCCGGTGGGTATACTCGATGAGCTGAAGATGGCGGATGGATACAGGAATATCATAATCTGCGATATTGCCGTTGATGTCAGGTCATGCACGGGGCTGTATAATCGTCTTGAGGAGCTTGCACGAAGTGCCAGCATCACATACATTGACCATCATCCTCTGCCTGATAAGTGCTGGGATGTCGATTGGATGCATAACGACCTCAACATGTGTTCCTCAGAACTGACATATAAGGTGCTGGAGGACCGGCTGAGCAGTGACATGCGCAGAGTGGCGATATATGGTGCCATAGGCGACTATTACGACAATACTCCTTCTATCAGGGAGTGGCTGCGGGACTGGGATAAAAGAAGCCTTTTCTTCCAGGCAGGCACGCTCATACAGGCTCTTATTCATATGGGCCGCAATTATGATTTCAAACGCAAAGTGCTTTTTCCCCTTTCGCACGACATGATCCCCACAGAGATCCCGGATGTGCTTGGGATAGCAAGGGAAGGTGCACAATTTGAAGAAGCCCTGCGCCTGAGGGTCAAGAAGGAGGTCACCTCCCTTCAGAACCTGGCATATGTCATCGATCCTAAAGGCTATATGTCCAAATCTGCCATTTACGCAGCATCGTATGGAATGCGTGGGGTAGGTGTTGCTGCTGAGTATCGCAACCATAAAGATGTATATGATATGAGCCTAAGGTCAAGGGTGAATATCGACCTGAACAGGTTGCTAAAGATTATCGCGATCAAGCACGGAGGCACAGGCGGAGGACACGCTGCAGCTGCAGGAGCAAGGGTCCCTGCTGCCTCTTTAGTGCAATTCCTGCAGGATATGGATGCTGCTATAGGAAAGGAAATACAGAAGGTTCAAGTGTGAGTTATAATGGCTAAGAGTGAAGATCTTACTGAAGGAGTTAATTTTGAAATCATATTTGTCGGCAGGTCCAATGTAGGTAAATCCTCTCTCATCAGGGAGGTCACAGGGCAGAGAGTAAAGGTGGGCAAACGCCCCGGCGTTACGCTGAAGCCAACACAGATACGTTTTTCAGATATTCTCCTGACAGATATGCCTGGTTTTGGTTTTATGAGCGGCATTAAGGAGCGCAAGCAGGACATTGTTAAGGACCAGATAGTGCGCTACATCGAAAATGGAGTCGGGCGAATCAGGATGGCTGTAATGGTTGTGGATGGCCCAGTTTTTGTGGAGGTTGTGGACCGCTGGGAGTCAAGGAACGAGGTTCCGATAGATATTGAGATGTACGACTTCCTGAAGGAACTAGATATCGATACTGTTGTAGCTGTCAATAAGATGGACAAGGTGAAGGAAGAAGAGCAGAACAATGTTCTTGATGACATAGTGAACAAGCTTGGAATGCTGCCTCCATGGAGGCAATGGATAGATGTTATTGCGCCTATAAGCGCAAAACAGGGTAACATAAAACCCCTCAATTCAATTATCAGGCAGCGTCTGCATGCAGAGAAGAGGGATGACCTGTATAAATACTTCTGATCTTACCTTACACGAAAAGTAGCTCCCAAACATGTTGCTATCTTTTCACATTCCTCTATATCGATCTCAGGCATACCCACAACTGTCATCTGGATTCTCATGCCTGCTTTTACAGATTCTTTTGTAAACTCCAGCAGAGAAGCGTATGAATTACTGAATTCAGGGATGCAAAGCTGGTTATATTTCTCTGCGGATTCGGCATTGAGGCTGATAGAGATGGATTCCATACCTGCCTCTTTAAGCTCTGTGACGACATCCCTGCCAGGATACATGAGTTTAGCATGACCGTTGGTGTCCAGACGCACACGTTTGCCTTTTTCATAAAGCCATTTGGTTACCCGAAGAAGTGTGTCAAGCCTGCATGTCGGCTCTCCAAAGCCGGTGAAAACTATTTCCTTATATTTTGTAAGGTCTGTATGCTCAAGCTCATCTATGATATCATCGTAAGTAGGCTCTGCTGACAGCCAAAGACTATAACCGTAGACTCCGTCGCAAATATCCCGGAGACAGAAGCTGCACTTTGCGGTACACATGTTGGTTATATTTAGATAGAGATTCCCGTGAGCTTCATAAACAATGGTCCCTCCGGTGAACCCTTTCTCTCTTTTACTGTTATCCAACTTCTTATTATCCGACATACTCATTCTCCAGGCTTCTCATTCCAGAGGCCTTCAATAACTATCCCGTACTTCTTTCCGCTATCAGGGATATCTCTGAGGAAATACATCCAGGCTGTGAACCCTGCCTCCAGTTTCACTTGTTCCCTGCAGTACCAGTCCCCTTCGTACTCATCCAGTATATCAAGCAAACTGTCACCGATATCATAGACTTCCCCATATATCGGGGACACACTCTGCCCTTTGATGACACCGGGAAAATGATGCAGGTCAACCATGGCAAAGTTTTCCCTGGTGCGGGTCTTGCAGATGAACTGCGAGCCTTCTATAAGATCATGTTTTGAGAACCCTTTTTTCAGTGAACCGTATACAAATATATACATATTCAGTCAAGACCTATATTAAGTTTTAACAGGCTTTTCTTAACAGGGTCAGGAAGTTGTCCGCACTGGATAGCTTTCATATGTTCTGGTGAAATTACCCTGATAGCGGCGCTCATGAGTTTATCCGAAAGCATGAGCTTATCCATGAGCCTGCGCGCATAGACTGCGGTCTTTATTTCCATTCCCATCTGCTCCCTCCAGAGCTTGTCGTATTCTATGAGGCTGCACCTGCCTTCCAGGTGATCAGCGGCAGTTTCACCTGCGAGCTTGCCGCCAACCATTGCTGTGGATATGCCACCCCCGTTGGTGGCGATGAGGTGTCCCGCGGCGTCTCCTGCTATGACTGTGTCACTGGTGGCTGTTATCTTCGGCGCACCGCCAACTGGCACAAGGCCGGCAACAACGGATAATATGGATGCGCCTTCAAGCCTTTTGCTTGCAAGAGGATGCTCATGCATGAACTTGTCAAGGTAGTCTCTTGCGCACATGCCCTGGCTAAACATTGCTTCGCGAATGCCAACGCCTATATTAGCCGTGTCCTCCCCCTGGGAAATGATCCATGCATAACCTCCGGGCACATATTCTTTTCCGAAGTACATTTCCACGGCTTCCCTGTCTGCATCTGCGCCGCTGATCTCATACTCGAATGCTGTACCCGTGCCCATAGGATCTGCACCTCTTAGCATGTTATTGGCTTTTGCAACGATGGAGTTCGGCCCGTCTGCTCCGATGATGATCTTACCTTTGATGACGAATTCCCCAAAGGCTCCGTCCATCATAAGTTCTGTGCCTCTTACTTCCGTGACGTTGGTCCCGACAAGCAGATGCGCACCGGCTTTTGCGGCCTGTCTTGCAAGGTGCTTGTCAAAGCGTCTTCTATCGATGGCGTCTGCATTAACGTGGAATCCCTTTGAGTAACCGTCAGGAGCTATGAAGCGCTGGTAGGAGGTGGTAGCATGGATGCAGCCGGAGGGTATTTCCTCGAGAGTGGAGGGCAGCTCCGCATTGGGAACCAGTTCATGCAGGGTCTCGTAGTGGGGCAGGAAGCCTCCGCACTGGAGGGGCGTGCCGATGTCCTTCTTCTTGTCTACAAGGAGAACAGAAATGCCCCTTTGGGCTGCGTACATGGCTGCCGTGGAACCTGCAGGACCGGCGCCAACAACTATTATGTCATACGAATCATCAGGCATCATGGTATGTCCGCTGTTTTCACTGAGAGTTCACAGAAATGTATCGCGTTCTTGTGTGCAAGCCGGGTGCCTGCAAGCTCTCATGGATTATGCTTATCACAAACCACATTCAATTAGATATAACTAACTATTGGCTCTGTAGGATGCTCAGTAGAAAAACAGATATGAAGACATATAATCATGTAGATCACCGGTCTGAACTGGAATGCAGGTTTATGCAACACCTGAGTATTATCTATTTAAGTAACTGTGAGTGACTATTAACTAGAATAATTCACACTTATGTGAGAGACAATATGGTTTACGAACACAGGGCAAATGTATGGATAGTGCGCGCGGGATACTGCGGGCAGCAGGAGAAGGACTGTTTCGAGAAGGGAGTGCTTTCCCTTGACCTGAGCCTGCACCTTCTGGAGCACTTTGGACAGGAGTTCATGGAACTGAGGGACACACCTGTTGACCATAAGAAACACTTCTATCTGGGAGAGCAGTACAGGGAATTTGACGACAAGTTCAGGAAGGAATTTGCTGAGGCCACAAAAGGTCTTGACTTCTCTTCGGAGCGTCCGGAAGTGGTCCGGAAGATGCAGGGCCTCAACAGGAAACTGAAGAACTTCAACGAGGAGTTGAAGCATTTTGACGAGACGATGCACAAATTCGATAACTTTGAGAAGCGTGAGCAGATCAAGGAGATGATCATTGCAAAGCTGTCCGGGCTTGATGAATCAGTTCTTGATGTGTGGTCTGAGGACATTTTCAATTTTTCGATGGGCATGAGACTGAATGATATCGTGGTGCTGCCCCTGGAGTCCGAAGGGCTTGCAGGCGTGGGAAAGGTGAGGGAGTTCTACAAGTTCAGGAACGGCTTCGGGTACCTGAGTCATTACAGAAGGATGTGGTGGGCTGATGATAAGGTACCGCTCTCAAGCTTTTGCCCGGAGTTTGCCGGGCTGATGACATCCAGGCATTCCGTGATACTTGTTGAGGGTAGCTGCAGGGACTCTGTACTGGAAATTGTTTCAGGAAGCACTTTTTGAAAGCACTGACTGCCAAAAGGTTCTTAAAGAAATATGAGTATAGCGTGCAAGTAATTCTATTCATAAAGTATTAACCAATTAACTGAGTTGATCAATTTGGCAATTGAGAAAGGCGATTTCATAAAACTTAAGTATACAGGAAAGTTCAGCGACGGCATGGTTTTTGACACAACCGATGAGCAGCTTGCAAAGGATAACGGTATCTTTAATCCTCGCGGCGTTTACGGCGGGGACATTATCGTTGTCGGCTCAGGCCAGACCATCAGGGGACTTGATGAGGATTTTGTTGGTAAGGAACCCGGATACACCGGCACACTGACCGTACCCCCGGAGAAGGCTTTCGGCAGACACAACCCCGCTCTTGTGGAAACCCTGTCCGTGACCAAGCTTGCGGACCAGTTCAAAGGCAAGAACCCATACCCCGGCATGCCCGTTGAAGTTAACGGCAAGCGCGGTGTCATTGCTCAGATCATCGGCCGCAGGGTCCGTGTAGACTTCAACCACGCACTTGCCGGCAAGGAAGTCGAGTACGATTACACTATCGAGGAGAAGATCGAGGACCCCCTTACAAAGGTAAAAGGTCTTATCGCCCTCTACACCGGCTTTAACGACATCGAGGCCGAGATCACCGATAATCTTATCCGCATCGTCACCCCTATCGAGCTCAGCTTCAACCAGAGATGGCTCGTAACCAAGGTTAACATAGCCAACGAACTTATCGACAGGCTCGGCATCCCCAACCTCGAGTACGTAGAGAAACACCCCTACGTGCCGCCAGAGATGGACGCAGAGGACATAGTAGAAGTGCCTGCCGAGGAAAGCTCCGAAGCTACCGAGAGCGAGGAATAACCCTCCCTCTCCCTTCATTCTTTACCCAATAACCAACCCACAACGTTTTGTATCAAAAGCCTTATATCTGAATCTGCTATTTAGGAACCATTCAACATGCTGAGGTAGCCAAGTGGTCCACGGCGCCGGTCTTGAAAACCGGTAGTGCTCACGCGCTGCGGGAGTTCGAACCTCCTCCTCAGCGTAATACTCACTTTTTCCTTCTATTTCTATTAGTGATGCCATATTTAATGGTAGTTTTATAAGCTGGATATGCAAATCTCTTCTCATCATCTAGGGTCATGGATGCAATTCTGTTGTCCTGATTATGTAGGAATGTATAAATATGTGTATCTATATATTTTCTCTGATTTTACGATATACTCATAAATAATATAGAATAAATTTATATTGAACTAATCCCTTTAATATTTTGTTCGTTTCGGTGGAACTACCCTCGGGCATCGTTCCTAGCACGATGCCCACTATTCTATTTTCATCTAAACTGTTGGCTGTAGAAATCCTCAATATTATGAGACGAATAATAGTCTAATTTTTTAAAAAGCATTACTCCTAATTGATCATTTGTTAAAACCAGATTAGACGATGTGATTTGAAATAATCTATGATGGATTAGCCATCATATTTAGCTAGCGTCTTTCTTTGTATTCCCTGAGTTTCTTGGGGCTGACCTGCATTCCTTTGTACTTTTCCTTTTCAAGCCGTTTGAGTCCAATTTCGTTCTTCTTGGACCGGAAGGTCATCTCTGCGTTCAGTTTACGATAGCTGTCAAGTCTTTCTTTGGTAATGGTCCCGTCCTTTACTGCCTGCTGAACAGCGCAACCCGGCTCCAGGTTATGTGTGCAGTCCTTGAAATGGCATTTTGGCGCTATCTCTGTGATATCTGAAAACGCTTTTTCAAGCCCTTCATAGCTCTCTCCAATCTGTATCTCCCTGATGCCGGGATTATCAATGACGATTCCGCCATTTGGAAGAAGGAACAACTGCCTTACCGTGGTCGTGTGCCGTCCTTTATCGTCATCTTCCCGGACGTCCATGGTCTTCTGGACAGACCTGTCAACAAGAGCATTGATAAGGGTGGATTTGCCTACACCCGACGAACCTATCAGAGCCACAGTCTCATCAGGACCGATATATGGTTCAAGCTCTTCCATACCATTTTTTGAAAGGGCACTGATGGCAACGACCGGGACGTTACCGGCAACAGACCTTATGCTTTCAATAGCCTTGTCCGGTTCTTCAGTAAGATCTATCTTGTTCAGTATTATCACAGGTTTTGCTCCGGATGAATAGACAACTGTCAGGTAACGTTCGAGCCTTCGTACGTTAAGATCTTTTCCCACTGCTGTCACAATGAAGATGGTATCAATATTTGCAGCAATTATCTGCTCTTCACCGCCGTCACCTGTAGCTCCTCTTGAAAGACAGGTCCTTCTTGGCAGTATATTGACAACTGCATGTGAATTCATCTCTGGCTGATCCAGCAGGACAACAAAGTCCCCTACCACCGGCTGCTTACCAGCCTTAATTAGTGCCCCGGAGATGCCTGCCTTTATTACTGCAGAGCCTGCAATAAGAACATCACAAAGAGTCTTGTGCCTTGATGTGATCCTTCCGGCAACATAAGGTCCTTTGTAAATGGAAAATGCTGCTTTGAATCTCTCATCCCATCCGGGGATCTCTATTCCTTTATTCGGCCCGGTAGTTCCAGGCAGTGATCGATCGTTCATTTTCAAGTGTTGTCCTGTCTGCTTAAAATAGATTTTGACAGATGTGATTAAAATACTGTAAGAATAATAATATTTGTATCAAGTAAGCCAAATCATCTTCATTCAGAGGTTGCATACGTGGTTCCTGATAGAAAAACGCTGATCTTATTTCCACTCAACGATAAATTATAAATAGTAGGATATAAGTTCTAGAAATGATAATCGACTAATATTATTAATTTAACTAATAATAAGAAAATATAAGCTTTTAAACTAATATAAGTGCAGACGATGAGCGGCAAAAGAATCTTATGTGCAGTCATAACAGGAGATCTTGTACGATCCTCAGAAATTGAATACAATGATAGGGAGTTAGTGGTCTCCTGTCTGCATGAGTCCTTCAGGTCAGTAGAAGAACTGCTGCAATTACATAATGCTATCCTCCTTCCTTTTGAGATATTCAGGGGTGACAGTTTCCAGATAGTGATAACTTTGCCGGAGCGTGCCTTGCTTGTATCTATGCTTCTGTCTCTCAGGCTAAATTTGTCCAACAGGGAGAAAGATATTGCTGCAAGGATATCCATTGGTATTGGGACGATTGACTATATTCCGGCTTCCGGTAATGTGGGTGAGGCTGATGGGGTCGCTTTCAGGCTTTCAGGGAAAATGCTTGACAGTATGAAGCAAAAAGACCAGAACCTGCTGATCACTACTCCTGATCCGGTGATAAACCTGATGTTAGAGACCCAGTGCGCTTTCTTTGATCTAATAGCCGGCAGGTGGACGGATATCCAGAAAGAATTGATAATGGAAAAACTTTCAGGCTTAACTCAGGAAGAGATAGCTTTGCAGCACGGAAAATCCCAGTCCACAGTTTCCCAGAGCCTGAAAGCTGCAGGTTTTGATGCTCTGAAAAAGTTCATCGGCAACTATGAAAACTTATTTAAGTACCCGGGCATATTTCTAAAAAGTGATCGGCTATAAGTGATAGGCAATGGAAGCGCACTACCTGAACATATCCCTGCTGGCAAAACTTATTCTTGCACACTTGCTTGCCGATTTTGTGTTCCAGACAAGGCCTATGGTGAATGACCGCTTTGAGAATAAATGGCGTTCCCGTTGGCTTTACATACATGGAGTGCTAGCAGGTCTGCTTGCGTATATTCTTTCGGGAGCCTTCACCTATATCTGGCTGTTCACGGCCTACACGATTTCCCACATATTGATCGATGGGTTCAAATCGACCCGCAAGGACGACCTCAAATGGTTCGTCCTGGACCAGATGGCCCATATGCTCACTATCCTTGCGCTCTGGGTTGCAATAACAGGGCCTGCATTTGTCCTGAAAGCCATTCCTCTGTTGCCGTTCGCCGGAGCAGAAATATGGCTACTGCTTGTAGCCTACGTGATAGTTATATGGCCCTGCGGAATTATCATCGGCAAGTTCACCGAACCCTGGCATCGTGATAAGGACGGGGCCGAGGGCATGGGTCTGTTGAACGCTGGTCTGTGGATAGGTCGCCTTGAACGTTTCCTGATTCTGACCTTTGTGCTACTTAATCAGTATCAGGCAATAGGTCTTCTCGTTGCTGCAAAGTCGATATTCAGGTTCACCACAGATAGGAAAGTTAGTGAATATATACTTATAGGCACTCTCCTGAGTTTTACTGCCGCGGTGTTGGTGGGTATTATTGCGAAATGGCTGCTTGACATGGGTTTGTAGATGTATCATCCATTATTATTCTCTTTTAATTAAAATTGATACGTAGGAGAATACGTGTTGAATTAATGCACATTCATGATCAGAGTGGTTAAACCGTGTCCAGTATGATGTTCTTATGGAGCTTCTGTTGTTTCCAGGTCCAGGAACAAAATCATTTAAAAAAATTTAAATAGTACCCTACTAATCTCCTCAACAGGGCACGGTGACATGCAACACAAAACATGTCTTTGGCAAAATCTCAAAACCAACCACCTTTTTGCAGAGGTATGCACGTGCCTTTTCGCATCTTTTTTAAAGTGTGATGATGAGGAGCTTGTTTTTGAAGTTAATATTTAAGTAATTATATATACTTAAAATGTCTAAAACTAGATAATACTACAACATTATCTGATATGATAACAGGCAGAAAACTATCATTTTTAGCATTTACGGCTAAATAGGCTGCAGGGAAGTGCACCATAAAAAGAGGTGGATATGTATTTCAATGTTTACACAATTCCTTTGATCGCCTCAGTGTTTATTCTCTGTATAATGGCCTTTCACATCAGAACACTTAAAAAGACGCCAGGTGCAACCTGCTTTAGTCTGCTTTTATTCTTTACTGCTATATACTCATTCTTTTATGCGTTAGAGATATCCTCAACTACAGTGCACACGGTTTTGATATTTTACAAAATCGAATATATTGGTATTTCTATGATACCTTTCTTTTTTCTGTTCTTTGCCATGAATTACACAGGTAAGAAACATTGGATGTCAGCACCTCTGACAGCAGTTTTCCTTATTATTCCTTTGACAACGATTCTTCTGGTGTTCACAACTGAGTTTCATGACATGTTCCACAAAGGTTTTTATGTGACGAACGAAGGTCTTTTTCCGGTACTTACCTATGAGCCTGGAATATGGTACTGGGTACAGCAGTCTTATTGCATCTTTTGCATTATTTTTGGCATAAGTCTGCTTTTCAGCATGTTACTGGGGACTGCACCGGCCTTCCGCAAACAGGTAATCATCGTAATGGTGGGGTCCATGATCCCGTTTATGACGTTGCTGCTCTTCCTGGCAGGAATGAGTCCATGGGGCGTTGATCCTGGTCCATTCGCCATGACATTGAGCAGTTTTATCGTTTTTGTAGGATTGACACGATACAAGTTGTTCAATCTGTCTCCCCTGGCCCGCAGTTTGCTCTTTGAGAACATCCCTGACAGTGTCATCGTTCTGGATAAAGAACGAAGGATAGTGGATATCAATCACTCGCCTGCGGAATAT
The DNA here is from genome assembly GCF_030682845.1 of Methanolobus sp. Classification (GTDB taxonomy): domain Archaea; phylum Halobacteriota; class Methanosarcinia; order Methanosarcinales; family Methanosarcinaceae; genus Methanolobus. The sequence goes on from NZ_JAUXNK010000024.1 coordinate 14,306, forward strand.
TTGCAAATAAACGTCAATGATATAGGGAAACATGAATCAGAGCTCACGGATCCGTGGCGTGAACTTTTGAGTAAAGGAGCTTATGCAACCGAAAAAAGCATTATTGAAACCCAAAGTAAGATTGAAGGCTGCGTCTTTTGGTTCCATGTGACATTTTTGCCACTCCATGATAAGAATGGGAATACAAGAGGCCAAATGGTCATTCTTAACAATATCACTGAGCGGAAAAATACGGAGGAGGAACTGCTTGAAAAGAACCGCCTCCTCAAAGAGACTACGGAGCATGCTAATTCTCTGGCTGCGCATGCGGAGATGGCCAACAGCGCCAAGAGTCAGTTCCTTGCCATGATGAGTCATGAGATGCGCACGCCTCTTAACGGGGTGATCGGATTCTCGGACCTGCTAATGCAGACAGACCTTACGAAATCGCAAATGCAATATATGCAAGCTGTCTATTCATCAGCTATCTCATTGCTTGACCTGATGAACGATGTGCTGGACCTGTCCAAGATAGAGGCCGGCAAACTTGAGCTTGACCCTGAAAAGATAGATCTTATCGAATTGTGTGAACAGATTACAGATATGGTGAAATACAAGGCACATGAGAAAGGACTCGAACTGCTGCTGAACATGTCTGCAGACCTGCCTCGCTATATTGTTGCCGATAGACTAAGACTGAAACAGGTGCTTGTGAACCTTGTAGGCAATGCAGTAAAGTTCACTGAGTATGGAGAGGTAGAGCTGAAGGCTGAAGCCTTCCAGGCTCCCGGGAATGATGGTATGTGGTTCACATTATCGGTAAGGGACACGGGGATAGGTATTGCAAAAGAGAACCAGTCCCGGATATTCAGTTCATTCACACAGGCAGACGGATCCATCACCCGCAAATACGGAGGTACGGGGCTTGGTCTGACGATCTCCAACATACTACTTGAAAAAATGGGCTCACGGCTTGAGCTTGAAAGTAAGCCAGGGGAAGGGAGCACCTTCTACTTCACTGTTATGTTTCCGACAGAAACGAGTGAGGAAGTTGAAAAACCCGTCTTTCCAAATGTCCATAAGGTCCTTATAGTCGATGATAATGCTGCGAACTGCTCTATCCTGCAGAATATGCTGCGGTCCTGGAGCATCGAGACTGATGTCGCAGCCGATGGTGCAGAGGCACTGGGCATGGTCGATGAACGGATGGATTATGATCTTGTTATCGTTAATCAGAATATGCCCTTTATGGAGGACCTTGAACTTGTATTCATCATGCGCGAAAAGCTCGGTTCCACTCTTGGGAGACAAAAGTTCATAATTCTGCATAACTCCTTGGACAGCTCATCTATCCATGAAGATTACAAAGAGCTGGGTATCCGTTCCGTCCTTGTCAAGCCGGTCAAGATGTCACAGCTCTTCGAAGCAATTGCACATGTCCATTATCCTGAAGGCGACCTTCTTGAAGGGAAAGATTCTGCTAAACCGGAAGAGTCGCATATGCTGCACGATAAATACACTATTATGATCGCTGAGGACAATGAGGTCAATATGACCCTTGCGTCTGCTATCCTCTCAATGTGTTTGCCGCATGCATATCTAATTAAAGCCATGGACGGCAACGAAGCCATCCTTAAATTCAAAAACTCAAAGCCGGATCTGGTATTTATGGACATTCAGATGCCCGGAATAAGCGGATATGAGGCGGCCAGGGTCATCCGGGAAATAGAGTCTGAAACCGTCAAAAGTGGTATCCACAGCGTCCACACACCGATAATTGCCCTTACCGCCGGCACAGTTAAAGGTGAGAAAGAACGCTGCCTGAATGCAGGCATGGATGACTACATCACTAAGCCGGTAATAGCCGAAACCATCCGGTGTGTCCTACAAAGATGGCTGCCTGAATTTGAATGCACTTCCAGGTCCATTGATAGCGGGAACAACGGCATTTCTAGGCATTTTAACAGGGAGTGGTTGATGGCTAACATTGATGGTAACATGGAATTGTTCAATATGCTGACTTCCTTGGCAATGACCACTTTTACGGAGGGCCTTGAAGATATAAAGACCGCGCACTCACAGAAGGACCTGCAGAATGTAAGGAAGCGAGCCCATAAGGTAAAAGGAAGCGCTCTTAATATCGGCTGCAATATCCTGGCCGAAATGGCGGCAAAACTGGAAGAAGCAGTGGAGCTCAATGAATCGGAAGTCCGGGCATTACTGCAGGGAATGGGGGATGAGATTGCATTGATCGAGCTGGATATGGGAACACAGTCAGAGACCACAATGCAAGCTTAACAACAAACATATTTGTACATCATTAAGGATATATAGGTGCATATGGCAAGATATTGCAAAGTATGCGGGGCCAAAAGCGGGCGATGTAATCACTTGATCCTTGATTTGGGTAAAAGGGAACCTGAACGGGAATCGCAGAAGAAGGACGGGAAAGAATAATAGCGCAGCATTTACTGTGAGGCTGTATTCTGAGATGTGGCCAAACTGACGGGCAAAGTGGGAAGGGGATGTACAATGAATACGCACATCTCAGAAAGCCAACTATACCATTGACATATAATATTTCATCCTTTTAATAATTTACGGTGTATAATAAGTCCCCGATCATAGACAACGCTCTCATTTGCAGTTATTTGCAGTCGGCATCCGCAGGTTCCTTACCGTTGCAGCAGCGCTGTTGCATGTACTCCCCGCCCCAGCGGCAAAGCTCTTCCAGTACTGGAATGACCGTCATTCCAAATTCTGTGAGTGAGTACTCCACCCTTGGAGGTATCTCGGGATACATCTTACGTCCGACAAGGCCATCCTCTTCCATTTCCCTTAATTGTCTGGTCAGCATTTTAGGGGAAATGCCCGGCAGGAGCTGTTGCAGGTTATTGTAGCGCAGCGTTTTAACCTTCAGTTGCCAGAGGATAAGCGGCTTCCATTTGCCTCCTATGACATCCAGTGTGGCTTCTACGGGACAATTGTACTCCCTGCTCCCTCTGGATTTATTCTCTGCAACCATGTTACTCTTACTATCCTTTTTGTTACTTCCTATCATAAGTGAGTGTATAATATATAAATATAGTCGCTACCTATTTAACTGCCGATACAGTATTATACTGTTGAAGAACAGTGCCATGTAACTCAAAAGTAATATAAGAAGGAAATGATCGCAATGAAAGTAGTTGGTTTTGTTGGAAGTCCCAGAAAGAACGGGAATACAGATGTATTGGTACAGCAGGTGCTTGACGGAGCTATGGAGGCAGGTGCCGAAGTAGAAAAAGTGTACATTAATGATATGAATCTCAGGGGATGTCAGGGGTGCGATTATTGCAGGACCGTCGATGGCTGCAAGATAAAAGATGACATGGCAAAAGCATATGATGCCCTGAAGAACGCAGACGGATTTGTATTCGGCTCCCCGATATACTTCTTCCAGTTTACAGGACAGATGAGACTTTTCATTGATCGGTGTTTCGCGCTTTTGAACCCTGACTTCTCATCACGTATCATTCCCGGGAAGAAAGCTGTAATAGTCGGCGCGCATGGTGCTCCCGAAGCTGGCGTTTTCAATGGGGTCTATGAAGAATTCTCAAGAACACTGGGCATGCTTGGTATGGATGTCAAAGGTACGTTCATAGATGCAGGTCATCATGCGCCAGGCGGAGTAAAAGAGGAAGAAAATCTCATGGAAGCCGCAAAGGAATCCGGAGCCCGCCTTTTTGAATAAACGGGCAGATGTATCTGGCGGCAATCAGGGCCGCCGCCAGACACCTGCTTTACATTCTAATCCTTAATTCACAGGAACCGGGGTCTTTGACTGGAAAGCGTCTCATGCAAGTGCATTCTCTTCTCCCGAGTCAAGTGCAAACAAACATGAAGATCCTGTCTGTTCCACAGCCCGGCGAATGAACTCAAAATCGGCTTCATGCTCCATACTGAATATATTTATTGAGGCTTGCGAAGCCCTGGAAAGATTTGATTCGATATCGCCACTCATCACTTCAGTAATAACATTTGGGATTCTTGCTATCTCAGCAAGGTTCTCCAGGTATTCCTTAGCCTTTGGGACATTACGCTGATCCCGCACGCAGCTTATCATTTTCAGAGATGCTTTCCAGTTCCTTTTAAGCTTGTAGGATATAAGGATGGAAAGATCCATATTTCCCAGATCCATGCTTATGTCCCAGTCAGGACTTCGATCGTTTATCCACAGGTTTATAGATTCCTCTCTCCCAAAAGCAGCATCACTATGTATAGCGAGCAGTAAGATACCAATCCTGCGCTCTGCGGCCTTACGGATAACATTCCTTACCTTTTCGTACTGACCGTCAAAGCTGCTCAGGTTAATGAACAGTACCCTGGGCCTGAAAAAAGAGCTGCCCAATGCTTCCATACCCACAATGAGATTTTTCTCGAATGCCGCAGTATCGACAATGGTCCAGGAAGAGAAAACCCCATTATCCCTGAAGGATTCTGTCAGGTCTGTCAGACGGGAGAAGAATTTAGTCTCATCCACTTTTCCCGACAGGCCGAGTAATTTGATCGAACCCTTAGGGTAGGTAATATCCCTGAGGAATTTGAATGCTCTTGTAAGCACATTCGGATCCTCCACAGGCACCAGCAGGTTAGCTTTCCAGGTCCTTTCGCTGGAGGGAGCGATCTTATAAGTTTGTTTTGCAGCCCATTCTGCGATGGCAACAAAAAGACCGCTGCGCACGTCCCCAAAAGGTGCCTTGAGATGCTTTTTCAACAGGTATGCATGTATCGATATAACAACTACGACTGCCAGTAAACTGAACACGGGACTGACGATGAACATAACAGATACGCTCCCAATGGCACCAACAAAGGAGACTGCTCTGGGGATTCTGAGGAGGGGCCTGAAACTTACAAGCTGCAGGTTCTGTTCGATGAGCACGACTATATTGATCATTGCGTAGGTCATCAGGAAGAACAGGGTGATAAGAGGAGCAATTGCATTCAGATTGCGCAGCATCAATGCCAGGAAGATTATCAGGCCGGTGAATATTATTGCGTTGCGTGGCTCCCCTGACCCTGATCTTTTTGAAAACCATCCGCTTGCCGGCAATATTTTACTGTTTGCAAGGGACTGGAGGATCCGTGGTGCACCTACAAAAGATGACAGGGCCGATGAGAACGTGGCTCCCAGCAGGCCCGCAATAACCAGTTGTCCCCAGGCAGCTTTTTCCACCATGATAGTATAGTTGCCCAGAAGTTCGTCATTGCTTGCTGAAGCTGCCAGCCACAGGGCAAGCAGCAGGTAGACCACAAGGCTGACGCAAATAGCAGAGATGGTTCCAAGAGGAATGCTGCGGCGGGGATTCTTCAATTCCCCTGACATGTTCGCACCTGCCATTATACCGGTGGCCGCCGGGAAAAAGACAGCAAAGACTCCCCAGAAACCAATCCCCGAAAAGCCTGTCTCAGGAGAGCCCTCAAATGAACCCCACCATGTGATGGGCTCCTGCATGGAACCCAGGTACGCGGCCCATATTATGGATACGAATGAGGAAGCAACGACCACAAGAACTATGTACTGGATCTTGAAACTCAGGGATGCGCTGATATAGGCCACAATGAAAAGCACGGAGAATATTGCAAGATCTATGAGGATGGCCGGATGCTCCGGAAAGATCCATCTCCATCCGGCACGGAAGCCGAATATGTACATCGCCACGGCGAGCGTCTGGGACAGATAAAGTGGTATCCCTATGCTGCCTCCGACCTCCAGACCGAGTGACTGGGAGATCACAGAGAAAGCACCCCCTGACCCTATCCTTATATTGGTGGTTATCGAGGAAAGGGAAAGGCCCGTGGAAAGAGTGATGCTAAAAGCTATCAGTATTATCAGCCAGGCACCCAGCAGACCTGCATTACCCACGACCCATCCTTCCCTGAGGTACATTATCACGCCCAGGATGGTCAGAAGAGTTGGAACGAACACCCCTTCGAAAGTACCGAACAGCTTTCTCCCGGTAACAGCACCTTTCTGCTCCTCTACTTTCTCTTGCAGAGTTTCCCCGTTTTCAGGATCAACATTATCCCCCATTATCCCCATTCTCCAACAAAAATCCCCTGTAATCCTCTTGGCCGGGATTATATAATCGTTTCCTCTGCATGTTTATAGGAGTGCATATATACTCTTTTTATCCGGCATCGTCACAGCCTTCCTGTTCCAGCATGCTGTGCAGGGTTGGTGTCCTCCGGTATCGCTGTTCAGGAGACTGGGTGTACGTACCCGTAAGGAGATAGATGTAGAGAAGTATGCACTCAAAGCCCTGAGAGGAGATTATGATGCAGTGTCCTCTCACGATGACAGAAAGGATCGTGCTCTCCAAGCACTGAACGGCAGCATAAATATATGAGTATCATGGGAATGAAACAGCTGAACTTCGGGCATATCCTTCTCTTACATATTTAAGATTCATCTGCTGGCAAGTAGCATCAGGAAAGCTGAAAAACCGGAATCAGGAAGTTGTCATTAAGGAAGAACTTCACCATCCCTTTCAGGCTGGCTTCCTTTACTGTCTGGAGGTTGATCGCACTCTCAATAAGCATGCCTCCGAATGCACCTAAAAATGCCTGAAAGGATGTTACGAACAGCATAGCTCCCAAAAAAGCGGCAATAAGCCCGCTCAGCGTTCCTTCCACAGTCTTGCTTTTGGAGTATGGCAACTTATGTTTTCCGATCAAAACCCCCACGATGGTTGCGACCGAATCTCCGAATGCGACTATTGCTACTGAAGCGTAAACAATGTTCCTTGGGAATAGAAGCAACGTGACAAGAACCCCAGAAAGCAACAATATGGTTCCCTGAAGTTTTACTGTTTGTATACCTGGTCTTCCAAGTCTGCGGAACACGCCAGATGTTCTTTGAGAAAGATTGACCTTTTTAATCAATATTGAAGCAGCCACCGTTACAGTCAACAGGACTGCAAACAATAAGGCTGCATAGCTTCCGGATAAATAGATCGCAATAAGAAAAACAGCGCCTGTAAGCATATGTATAAACTGGCGTCCGACCTCGCCTGCCAAAAAAGGCCCTTAATCGCTCATATCTGCAGAAGGCCTCCCTTTTAGGTTCGATCATATATTAAGTATGGGAATTTGAAAAAGGATAATTCTGGCAGTATCCTAACTGAGTTACCGCCAGATAATTATTTTATATGAACCTATTTGCAGTCATGAGGCTTCCAAGTGCAATCCTCTTCAAGGTGTTCTCGGTCTCTACTGATATCTCGTCCCTGTCCAACGCATCTGTGAATTCGTTGAACGGTTCAGAGGAATCAATTATCTCTCGTGTGGTTTCTTCGTCTGTTGTAACTGTGATTGAAGGATCGACCTCTCCCGGTGAGGACACTCTTTCAAAGTACAGGATTTCTCCGTTATTGGTTATTGCCTGTACGTAAAGTTCCTCACCATCATCTGTAGTAATGGTCATCAGGATCACATCGTCGCCAGCTATCCTTTTAATTATTCCCGGGACATCATCGACCCGTTCGTTGTAGCGTATGACCTGTTCTTCCAGTTCATTGTAAAGGTCATCCGTACCTGACAAGTCTGCAAATGTTCGCTCATCTATACTTTCTGCATTTGTTGCCAGGGCAAAGTTTGAGAACAACAGGATTCCTGCTATTATTACCCCGACTGTTATTGCCTGTTTCCTGTTCATACTAATCAATACAAGTTACGCAGAAATAGTATAAGACCATGTCCATAAAAATAGACACTTATTTACTGAACTTCCAATCAGAATCCATAAATAACCGTATCTCTAAGTTCCTACATACAGGTGATATTCATGGATTGTTTATTCTGTAAGATAGTTTCAGGTGCGATACCTTCATACCAGATTTATGAAGACGATTTTGTATATGCATTTTTGGATATCTACCCCACTTCAGAAGGCCACACCATCGTCCTTCCGAAAAAACATTTCCAGCGGTTCACACAAATGAGCGAGGAAGATGCATCTTCTCTCTTTGCATATGTGAACAAGATCGCAAAAGCAGTAGAGAAGGCCCTGGATGTTCCGGGCTCGAATATCGGCCTCAACAACGGTGAGGTTGCAGGCCAGAGTGTGCCTCATGTCCATGTGCATATAATCCCAAGAAGAGTAAATGATAAGGGTGGCTCTATGCACACTATTGTGAACCAGCATCCGGATACAGGTAATATCAGTGAGCTGGCCGAAGTGATCAAAAAAGCAGTTCGATGAACTTACGATGATGAATTATTCCTGAAAAAAGAAAGAGCGATAAAATGACCCAAAATGAAGAAAAAGTCCTTGAGGCATTGAAAAATGCAGGAAAGCCACTAAGACCCGGAGATATTGTCGAGACGACCGGCATAGATAGCAAAGAGGTAAGCAAGGCATTGAAGTTCATGAAAGATGCTGGCACCATATGTTCGCCTAAAAGATGTTTTTATGCACCCTCAAAGTAAGCAGGCTCATATGGCCTGCTTTTTAGATTTTTGGTTGATATTTTCCTTACTGTCCTGCTCTCAGTTCCGTTAATTCTGCCAATCACGGTGATATCCACAGTCCTTTTTCTGGGGCCATCCAGCTCAGCAAGAAAAATGCTCTGCCAGGTACCGAGCACAAGCCTGCCGTCCCTGATAGGTATGCTCTCGCTGTTTCCCAGCAACACTGCTCTCAGATGGGCGTCAGCATTGTTGTCTATCCTGTCATGCTGGTAGCCTGCTCCTTCAGGTACTATTCTCCCGCGCAGTGTCAGAATATCTGTAACAAGGCCTGGCTCGTTCTCATTTATAATTATTGCCGTAGTTGTGTGCATTGTGCTAACAATGCAGATGCCGTTCTGAATTCCGCTTTCAGTAACATGCTTTTTTACATGGTCTGTTATATCGATGAGTTCCGTGCGTTTACTGGTATTGACCTGCATGACTATCTCTTGTATGTATGATGCATGAATTTAAAAAAGATAGGCTCTGATTTAAGCAGAGGATAAGCAAAACCTGCTATTTACTAAGAAAATAAAAATAAGGATGTATTCTTCAGGATACATTCCTTATTTTGATGGATTAACTGTGCTGCATTATACGGATTTTAGTCCGCTGACAGCAGCATTGGCATTAACAAGACCATAACCGTAGTAGCTATCCTTTCCTTTGGCACCCAGGTCCGTTGCAGTCTTCTGAAGCCGGGATCGAACCTCTGCAGGGTCCCATTTACCGTTCTTGTTGGCATCATAGCTAGTACCTGCAACTTTCGTGCTCATCAGAAGAGCCACGGCTCCTGCAACGTGAGGTGTTGCCATGCTTGTACCGCTCTTGGTGCCATAGAGGCCTTTTGGCATGGTTGATTTGATGCTGAGACCTGGTGCTGCGAACTCAACCTGGGAGCCATAGCATGACCAGGTGGTTATCTTGTTACTGGAATCCACAGCCGAGACGGCTATGACAGAGCTGTATGCTGCCGGATAGATGACAGAGCCGCCGGAGTTGCCTGCTGCTCCCACAAGCACCACGCCTTTGCTGTATGCACTGTCACATGCGCTCTTGAGTGTTGATGAGGATGATGTGCCACCAAGGCTCATTGTGATCACATTGGCATTGTTGTTGACCGCCCAGTTGATGCCTGCTATGATATTGCTGTATGAGCAATATCCTGATTTGTCGGCTACTTTCACGGCATATATCTTTGCCTGCGGTGCAGCTCCAAGCACTCCTATGCCATTACTTGCTGCAACGACCGTTCCCGCAACATGGGTCCCGTGGCTGTGGTCATCCATTGGGTCTTTGTCCTTATTGACAAAATCATAGCCACCAAGATAGTTGGCCTTGAGGTCAGGATGTGTGTAATCAATGCCTGTGTCCAGAACAGCTACCTTTATGCCGGTGCCCTTGATACCTTTGGAGTGTGCAGTAGTTGCATTGATACGGGTGATTCCCCAGGGAACCTCGTCAGCAAGGATCTGTGCCTGGCCGTCCAGTTCGATGAAGTCGATGTTGGGGTTCTTTGAGAGAGCATCAATTGCCTTCTGAGGAAGCTCTGCAGCTATGGCCGGGATGATAGTGTACTCATGTTTTATATTCCCTCCATGAGATTTAACCAGTTCTGCGTTCGTTTTCCCTTTGAAGTTGATAAGGACAGGAACTTTTTCATTGTTCTTATCCTCCTGGACTGCACCTGCGGGCATTGCCAAAAAAGACAGCAGGATTGATATAATTACTAATAAAGTAGTTTTTTTTCTGCTCATAAAATATCATACCTCAAAATATCGGTCAAAGTGACTATTATTCACTCCTATATATAATTTGCTAATTAAAATTAATTTTATATAGAATTATCTAGTATAGAATAATGCAACATATCTTTCCTGAAATATGCAAGGGCTATTGCAAATTCTGCAAATTTCTTTTATACCTGATTTAAGGAGTGAGTTGCATCCTGTTAAAATCAGGACAGCGCTTCACCATTTTATTCAATACATGATACTACAGTTGAACAAGCATCCATTTCCGGGTCATAACTATACCCTCTGCATGAAATTCCTGTAATCTCAAATGTCATTATACCCTCGGGATTTTTTACAAATGAGGATGTGAACTCAACTATACCCTCTGTGTCCGTAACTTCGGAAGAGGCTGAACTTGTCAGTCCGCTCCAGCTCCCGCTTACAGTTGCTCCGGGTACAGGCTTTCCGTTTGAATCGATTATTCTGGCAGTGACCGTAGTCCCGCAGAATGTGTTAATTCCCCTGAACGAATAGTCAGCTGTTGCTGTAAGACTGGATACGAACATTGGTATCTCTGCAGGATCGGTTGGTGCTGTATCAGGATCAGTACCGGTTTCCGGGATGTCGTCTTCAGTAGGAGTATTATCTGCCGGTGTGTTGATAAGCCCGCTCACTGCAGAGTAGGCATTCACAAGTCCGTAGCCATAGTAATCATCCTTCCCTGTAGTGCCCAGGCCAGTTGCGGTCTTCTGCATTCGGGAGCGGACCTCTGCCGGGTCCCATTTGCCGTTCTTATTGGCATCATAGCTGGTACCTGCAACATCTGTGCTCATTAGCAGTGCAACAGCTCCTGTTACGTGTGGTTTTGCCATGCTTGTACCGCTCTTGAAACCATAGAGCCCTCCTGGCATTGTAGACTTGATGCTGACACCAGGAGCTGCGAACTCGATCTGGGGACCATAGCATGACCATGAGGTTTTGGTATTGGTGGAGTCCACGGCAGAGACGGCTATCACAGAGCTGTATGCTGCCGGATAGATAACAGAACCGCCAGAATTGCCTGCTGCTCCCACAAGCACCACGCCCTTGCTGTATGCATTGTCACATGCGCTCTGGAACGTGGATGAGGATGATGTGCCGCCAAGGCTCATTGTGATCACATTGGCATTGTTATCGACTGCCCAGTTAATACCTGCTATGATGTTGCTGTATGAGCAGTATCCTGAACTGTCAGCAACCTTTACAGCATACAGTCCTGCCTGCGGTGCTGCTCCAAGCACTCCTATACCGTTGCTTGCTGCAGCAACCGTTCCCGCAACATGGGTCCCGTGGCTGTGGTCATCCATTGGGTCGTTGTCCTTATTGACAAAATCATAGCCACCAAGATAGTTGGCCTTGAGGTCAGGATGTGTGTAATCAATGCCTGTGTCCAGAACAGCTACCTTTACGCCTGTCCCGGTGAAGCCTTCAGCCTGTGCGCTTGCAGCATTGATACGGTTAATTCCCCATGGAACCTCATCAGCAAGGATCTGTGCCTGGCCGTCCGGTTCGATGAAGTCGATGTTGGGGTTCTTTGAGAGAGCATCAATTGCCTTCTGAGGAAGCTCTGCAGCTATGGCCGGGATGATAGTGTACTCATGTTTTATATTCCCTCCATGGGCCTTTACAAGTTCTGCATTTGCCTTTCCTTTGAAACTGATCAATACAGGGATCTTCTCATTGTCCTTATCTTCCTCAACTGCGGCGGCAGGCACTGCCAGAAGAGACAGCAAGATAGATAATATCATTAATAAGGTAATTTTTTGCAAGGTCATAAAAAGCACCATACTCTAAAAACTTATTATTCATTTCAGGTTGATTATGGGAAAACATATATAATTTTCGAAATAAAATTATAGATATTAATAATAATAAAGAGATTTAAAAATAGCAGTAGAGTCTGTATAAATATTATAAGCGTGGAATAATTATTCTGTATGGATATTTTATGATTCCATACTTTTTTAATTAAAATATTTACTCATGCCTGAGTATCTCTTTTTACGATAAAGATGGTCACAGGATGAAATTAATACCTTTTTGTTTCGTACTAGCTGCGGGACAGATGACCCGCTTAAAAGAAATTAAATAAAAAAGACGAATGTATCCTGTTAAACAGGATACTTTTTACTGTTTTGCTTAAAAGGTCACGCTTACGCTCGAGCAGACATTCTGTGCAGCATCATATGCATATCCGCTGCATGTAGCCTCTGTCACTTTGAATGTGAAAGTGCCGCTGGGATTCTTGACCTGCGAGGACGTGAACTTCACTATACCATTCGCATCCGTTGTTCCGGAAACCGATGCAGTTGTCAGGCCACTCCAGCTGCCTTTTACAGTCGTTCCGGTAACTGCCTTGCCGTTCGCATCGATGACTTTAACTGTGGCCACAGCCCAGCCAAATGTATTCTTTCCTTTTACAGAGAACTCTTTTGTAGCAGTCAGGCTGCCCACGGACATTGCAATCTCTGTGGGAGTGGTTGGTGCTACTTCAGGTTCGGTATCTGTTGATGATGTATCATCTTCGACTGGTGTGTCAACTTCAGTCGGTGTGTCGTCAGTTGCAGGTGCAATATTAAGTCCGGTGACAGCTGCATAGGCATTCACAAGGCCATATCCGTAATAATTGTCCTTGCCGGTGACACCAAGGTCAGTTGATGTACTCTGCATCCGGGAACGGATCTCTGCCGGGTCCCACTTGCCATTCTTGTTTGAATCATAAATGGTACCTGTGACATCCGAGCTCATCAGTAAGGCTACAGCTCCTGTAACATGAGGTGTTGCCATGCTTGTACCACTCTTGAATCCATAGAGTCCTCCTGGCATCGTTGACTTGATGCTGACTCCAGGGGCTGCGAACTCTATTTCAGGGCCATAGCATGACCATGAGGTCTTTGTGTTAGTGGAGTCCACGGCAGAGACGGCTATCACAGAGCTGTATGCTGCAGGAAAGATAACAGAACCGCCGGAATTGCCTGCTGCACCAACGAGCACTACGCCCTTACTATAAGCGTTGTCACATGCGCTCTTGAGTGTTGATGAGGATGATGTGCCGCCAAGGCTCATTGTGATCACATTGGCATTGTTATCGACTGCCCAGTTAATGCCTGCTATGATATTGCTGTATGAGCAGTATCCTGAACTGTCAGCAACTTTGACTGCATACAGACCTGCCTGGGGTGCTGCCCCGAGCACGCCAATGCCATTGCTGGCAGCCGCAACGGTGCCTGCAACATGGGTTCCGTGGCTGTGATCATCCATTGGGTCATTGTCCTTATTGACAAAATCATAACCGCCAAGATAATTCGTCTTAAGGTCAGGGTGATTGTAATCGATACCTGTGTCCAGGACAGCCACCTTTATACCTGTGCCTGTGAAACCCTCAGACTGTGCAGTGACAGCATTGATGCGTGTAATACCCCATGGCACTTCATCTGCAAGGATCTGTGCCTGGCCATCTGGCTCAATGAAAGCGATGTTAGGATTCTTTGAAAGGGCATCGATTGCCTTTTGCGGAAGCTCGGCAGCTATTGCCGGAACAATTGTATACTCGTGTTTTACATTTCCACCATAGGCCTTTACAAGTTCTGCATTCGTTTTCCCTTTGAAATTGATAAGTACGGGAATCTTCTCGTCATCCTTGTCTTCCTGTATTGCTCCTGCGGGCACTGCCAGAAAAGAAAGCAGGATTGATAATACGACTAGTAGGGTTATTTTTTGCCGGGTCATTGAAACACCATTGAATTATGATTAATTCAACTGGCTAATGGCCCAATATATATATGTTATGAAATTAAAATTATAGTTTTATAAAAAATGCAGTGAAGAAACGATAGCAACAGGAACTAAAAGAAGAATAACTTGTGGACATAGGGATAAATACAGGAAGTAAATCCCTACATCCAGGAAAAGATCGGGCTATCAGAAGTTCTCGAGACCTTCAAAATCAAGCGTGACAAAATAGTCATCCACGGTCTCGGCTCTTCTTATCTTTACAAAACTGCCATCTTCATTCAACAGGATCTCGGCTGACCTCAGTTTTCCATTATAGTTAAAACCCATGGCATATCCGTGGGCTCCCGTATCATGGATCACCAGCACATCGCCTCTCTCTATCTCAGGCAGTTTCCTGTCAATCGCGAACTTATCGTTATTCTCGCAGAGAGACCCTGTGACATCGTACATATGCATTGGTTTTTGTTTTTCTTTGCCCAGTACAGTTATATGGTGATAGGCTCCGTAAATGCCCGGACGCATCAGGTTTGCCATGCTGGCATCAGTGCCTACATAGTCCTTGTATATGTGTTTCATGTGCCTGACCGTTGTTATGAGATATCCATATGGACCAGTGATCACTCTTCCGCACTCAAGGTATATCCTGAGCGGATGCAGGTCATTAGCTCTTATTATCTCATCGTATGCCTTCCGGACCCCGGTGGTTATAGTCTCATAAGAAACAGGCTGCTGTTCAGGCCTGTAGGGAATGCCGATGCCTCCTCCCAGGTTCACGAACTCAAATCGTATGTCAAGTTCCCTGGAAAGGTCTACAATCAGATCAAAGAGTATCCTTGCAGTCTCAACGAAATAATCCGGGTTTAGCTCATTGGAAGCGACCATCGTGTGCAGGCCAAAACGCTTGACACCCTTCTCTTTCATCATCCTGTAACCTTCGAACAGCTGATCCCTTGTGAATCCGTATTTGGCTTCCTGGGGGTTGCCGATAATGGCATTTCCTTCTTTAAGGGGGCCGGGGTTGTACCTGCAGCATACAAGCTCAGGCAGTCCTGCGGTCTTCTCAAGGAATTCTATGTGGCTGATATCGTCCAGGTTTATAATTGCACCAAGTTCCCTGGCCTTGATGAACTCATCAGCCGGTGTGTCATTGGAACTGAACATGATATCTTCGCCTACAATACCTGCCTTTTCTGCAAGCAGGAGCTCAGCCATTGAACTGCAGTCAGCACCAAAACCTTCATTTTTGAGGATTTTCATAATGTATGGGTTTGGTAAAGCCTTTACTGCAAAGAATTCTTTAAAACCATGCACCTCGATAAAGGATCTCCTCATATCCCTGGCATTATCAAGGATACCCTTCTTATCATACAGGTGGAAAGGTGTTGGGTTTTCTGCAATTATTTCGGTTATTTTCTCTTGCGTGAATGGCAGTTCCTTTGAGACCATGTTGTTACCTCATTACGAGTAGTCCATATGAAGTCAATACACAAATAAATAGTTGATTGGAAATCATCAGGCAGATATATTGAATTTTTGTGCGTTTGGTTTTTATATTTGTTGTTCGCATATGGTAAAACAAAATCGGCCTCTGAAGCATAGCCATATAAATGAAGAAAGCGAAAATATGAATGGAGATGAATACATGGACGATAAAAGACGTCATGAAAATGACGATAAGTCCAATGAAAAAAGGATCGAGACGATCGACCAGCTGATAGACCATATCCTGAGCATGCTTGAGAATAGCGTAAGTGACGACGCTGACAGGCCTCTGGTACAGGGTTTCACCATCATCAGTCAGCCTGGTAAGAATCCAACGATCTTTGGGTTTGAGGGGAGAAGATCTGTGAAACCAAGTGACGAAGAGGAGAAGGAGGGTGACTTCTATATTCTGCAGCAAGATCCTTTGATCGAAGTCCAGCAAACAGGTGACAGAGTGTATCTGCTGGCTGATCTGGGGGCCGATGAAGATAGCATTGAATACCATTCATCGGATATGCAGGTCGAGATCAATGTCATGATCGATGGCGTTGGCTATTCAAGACTTGTAAGGCTGCCTGCAAGAGTCGATCCTGATACCGCCATATCCAGCTACAGGAATGGCGTGCTGGAAATCGCATTTGAGTATCCTCATAACGGGTGAGAGGGTGTATTGCCATTTCACCGTTCATCTTTAATGATAGACCCATCTTTTTGTTCAGGACAATGATTGCCACAGAAATGTTTTTCTAAACGATTGAATACTTTCTCAAGATCATCATACTTAAGGTATGCATACCTGTCCAGCGGAGTTGGCATATCATTGACTATCACAAGTTTTCCCCTGTTCCTGATCGCGTAGAAAGGAAGTGAGGCTGCCGGCTGCACAAGCAGTGAAGAGCCTATGACCACGAACAGGTCCGCAATGGAGCTTTCCAGCATAGCTTTTGTTATTGTTTCCTCATTAAGCATCTCTCCGAAAAAGATGATGTCAGGCTTGAGAATGCCGTTACATGAATCACACTTTGGTATGATGTCTTTTTGAACTGTTCTTGCCACGTCCTCATAGGGGAATTTCTTTCCGCATGACAGGCAGGTGCTCTCCCTGGCTGACCCGTGTATCTCAATAACATTACAAGAGCCGGCTTTCCGATGCAGCATGTCGATGTTCTGGGTGATGAGG
>NZ_JAUXNK010000030.1 GCF_030682845.1 Methanolobus sp.
GAAGTAATCAAGGGAACCCTTATGACCCCGTCTTTTCTTCCACATCTTTACGTTGTTTAAGAATTTGCGGATCTCATTTCCGATATTTACCCAGCAGCTCAGCAAGTCAACGCCGGTCTGCGCAAAGGTGAGCGTTAGAAAGACGCCTTTTCGGACGTTTTTTCTACCGAGCGCCTTTTTAAGTTTTCTACTTATCGCTTTTCTGCCGCCCTCTGAGTATCTGCCTAGTTCATAGTAGGGGATAAAGATGTACTTTTGCTCTTCGTCCCGCCACAGAATAATCCCGTGTTCTTTGCAGCCCGAAATATAGTCGTGATAGTCCTCATGCACCTGTCTGTTGACATTATTGTTAACAGATTCAAGATAAGAAGGAGGAGCAGGCCTGCGGGACACTTCCGCCTGGCTTCGCTGCGGCGGAACCATCCCTGCTTGGCCTTTCTTCTCCGTGACAGGCTCGCCTGGTTCTTGCGAATGCTCTTGATTCCAGCAATCGATGCAGACTTCTTCGCCGGGCAAACCATAAAAAGGATTATCAATTGTTCCAGCCCTAGTGCCACACCTCTGACAGGGCCAACCTTGCTCGTTTCTTTCTGTGTTTGCAGGCTCTGAGGTAAAGGAGTCGCTCATAGTGACCCCTCCCCTCGAGAAGAGGAAGTGCCATTTCCGAGCGTTTGCGCCATAGCGAAAGCCCTACGTCGGCCCCCCTCTCCCGACTCTACCACAGCATCCGCTGTGGTCCTTGAGTAGGGAACGGGGGGCTCTCCGCAGGGCAGTTGTTGGGTGGAGCAATATTTGGAGGAGAGATAGTCGTAGGCGAGCGAGCCGAATGCTGCAAACTGCTCTAAATACGCGGCGGCCTTCTCATCGCTGAGCGCAATCCCGTACTTCTTCCTGAAGTGTTCTTTTGTGTCTTGAACTAATTGGGTTGAAAACGCCATCTTATCCTTCCAAGTGGTAGTTCTTGGAAGGACCGTAACAAATCTAAAATCTCGAAAAGGGACAGTTTGACTAGGGGTTTATGTCAACGATGGAGAGAACGTACTGCTTAAAGCGTGTGCATGCTCGTTTTGTTTTTTCGCGCATCTTCTCAGATTCATCTAATATTTCGTCAGAATCCTCATCGTAATCGGCAAATACGCCTTCGGATGCGCCTGCACTGATTAAGAGTTCCGCTAAATCGTAATATGTTACGTTGCGATCCTCTTCTTTTAAATAGCAGTAGGTGAGGAAGAGCCAGGCGTCTCGAGGTAATTCTTTTCTGTAGAGCTTTTTATCGTTTGGCTTTTCAACCCAGATGCTTTTTTCTGGCACGTCCTCGCAGTGCATTCTGAAGAAGTCAAGGAGTTCAGGCTCGATTCTGACATATCGACTACTCGCGGTTCTGTTGAACTGCGCATAAAAGTAACTTGGCAGCGGCCAAATCTGGACATTTATAGCCCAGTGGTAAATCATATTGGTCAGTGCGGTCTCTGGCATTACGAAAGACTTTATCGGGCGGCCTTTTCTTCTTTTTGTCTTGAGATTCTTAGGATTTTCAGAAATTGTTTGAACCATACTATCGAGCTCATCCATGTATCTTTTTACGTCTTCTGTCTCGAGAAGACGTGCTCGAATATCGTTCATTATGCTCATTTTAAGCTCAGGGTTAAGCCGACTGCTGACAAGCGTGCTTCCAGGCATCTCATTGGCCTCGGTTGACTGGATTTGTAGACCTTCAAAATCGATGTGCTCGCTTACGTCGTTTGCAATGTTCATGTACTCAGGTACGAGCAGATGCACCGTCGATGCGATAATCCCCATGGGGTCCTTTGCTTGTTCTCGGTGATATTTGCGGCGTTCTTCTCTTGTCATCCAGCGGTGGTTAAGATTCATACTTCCAGTAGTCCTATTTGTGTTGTTGCCGTACTTGTTATTTAATGTTAACTAACTTATTAGTTCAAGTACTTGCGTAATCTTTAAGGATGTTCGCCGGATGATACGGTTAAAGACATCTTGTCGTTTTGCAGAACAGGTTTGCATATAGCACGGCCGAAAACCAAAAATAGGCAAGGAGTTGTTGATGTGCAAATAAAAGATAGCACCACCCAAGAGTTAAGGGCTCGCCCTGTAAAGCCTAAGAAACACCCGCTCTCGATTGAACAGAGGGTAATTTGCGTTTTGTTAATTGTAGTCGTAGCTGCTGGGTTAATCTTCTACCTATGGAATATCGAACAGCACAAAATCGGTGCCTATCTGGTCAACACTGGGCGCATGGACTGGTATCTTACTCTGGCGGCTCATGAAAAACCGCTCGTGCTCAACACGATCCCCTACACGCACAGAAAGATACAGCTATTCAATATCTATTCTGCATCAATTATCGTCATAGCCCTTGGGCTTTTCGCCCTGGCACTAAGGCCAAGAAGGAATCCAGATGAATAGCGTAACCTTTACTCTTAGAAAATCAATCGTAATTATCATGGTGAGCCTGCTAGCGATCGTCATAACGGGCTGCTCAGATGCGGACGAGACTAGAATTAACGAGCTTTGGGTTGAAAACGATGAGCTAAAAAGCCAGCTTGATGCTTCACGGTCGGAGCTTTCGGATCTGCAATCTTCAATCGAGCAGTTGCACTCAAGTGTTGATAGCTTTAGCGATGGCTCTACCGATTGGTCTGAGATTGTCCCAGAGGTTGAGTCATCACTTGAAGATATTGAAACTCAAGCCTATGAACTTTCAGAACAACTAAAGGAATACGATAATCCAATCGAACTATTACCTGGAGACAATCAGCAACAATAGACAAGGAGTCGTTGGTATGCAATTACAAGACAGCACCATACAAGAGCTTAACGCCAGCCCTGAGAGGCCTGGGAAACACCCGCTCTCTTTTCAGCAGAGAATATTGCTCGTTTTAATAATTGCAACCCTAGCCATAGGCTCTATCTTTTATCTATACAACGACCGCAATGGCAAAATATCGCAATATGCTTATAACAAGCAAATAATGGGCCTTTCCCAAAAAAGTAGTAGCGGCAGGGACTATGTCTTAAACATGCACCCCTATGTTTGCAGAGTTAAGCAACGATTTACAATTTATTCAACCATTACGGTTGTTATGGCGCTTGGGCTATCATTAGTAATTCTGAGACCAAGGAAATGCAATGAGTGAGATAACGATTACCCTCAAGAAATCAACTATGGTTACTGTTGTTCTGCTTTTAGCCGTGTTTGCTTACCACTACTTTAGTTTAAGGACAGAAATAGCCTATCTAAAAGGTAGAATAATCGATTCGGGCGTAGCTAAGGATGATTGGGATTGGGACGATGCCTGGGACTGGGACGACAATCAAACAGATACCGACATCGCAGAGGGAGTGGACGATTCTCGGGAAATTATTGATTATGACCAACCAATGGAACCTGGTATTAGATAATCATGCAAAGAATCACAGCCTATTTTCGGGTATCGACCGACTAGCAAGGGACCAAGGGAACGATTCGCAATCAGATAGACTTCGCGCAGAAGTTTGACTATTTGAGAAGACTTCTAAGGCGTCCGTTGTTCAAGTTAAGGTGTCAACGGTAACGGGTTAAGTTCAATATCAATATCAGGTACATAGTGGAAGCAACGATCCCCATGAGGTCTTTTGCTTGCTGGCGAGCATATTTGCGTCTTTCTTCTCTTGTCGTCCAGCGTCGGTTTACGTTCATCATTAAATCCATTTGCGTTGTCATCGTATTTGCTATTTAATGATAACTAACCCAATAGTTCAAGCACTTCTTTATTGTTCTAAAATGGTTCAATCTTGTGCTTAAACGTGGTGTCAATATGCATGGTATAGATATCACCCCGCCCTTGGTGATATCTATCTTAGGGTTTTAGGGTTGGACAGTTTGCGTTTTACACATACTTAGTGTTTAATAGTTTTCAATATTGCACCTTAGCTGGAGAATAATAGGCTTTATGTCAATTGAGTCACTTAATCTTGTAGAGTGGGTTGGTCTTATTGGTTCGATTGTTTCTATAGCTGGTTTGCCGTTTGCTTTATTGCAGATATCAAGAACGCGTAGTGCAGCAGAGGCAGCGAAGAAAGCTGCTACACAGGCCCAACAAAGCTTTCAAAAAAATATAATCGTTGCCGACTTATCCTCATGCGCTCGATTTATTGGCGAGATTCAATCCCAAATTAGAAGTGAGCGATGGGAAGCAGCCTTATACAGAATTAATGAACTAAAGACCGTACTCATCCAAGTGCGTCATCTTAGAGACCTACCAGTTGATGATTCTGACGCTTTTGTTCAGGCGATTACCTCTCAACTATCAGTACTGCTGAGTAAGCTGGAGCAGCGGTTGGTCAACCCCAATGTTAAGATGGATCCAGTAGCCATAAATAAGAAACTGGACCAGATATCGGATTCGTTATTCGAAGTTTCAGGCAAAGCTAAGTATTTGTAAAGGGTTGGGATTATTATGTTACCTGAGGTTTATAAGACTATCATCCGAAAACTTCATAAAAAGAGTGCTGAGGAGGAAGTTAATTGGCACACGACTTCAGATGGTTCAACGTATATTGTTTATTTTAAGACCTTTTCTCTATCTATTGATCGCTATCACATGGAGTTTAGGGATGCGCCTGGTATTGCTGTCAGAATCCTTAACATGGAAGGTGATGAGGTTGACAGCTTCTTTGAGTATGATTCTGATGATGATTGGCAACTTCTTAATGAGCTTTATGAATTTGCTCGCAGAAAGGCGCTGCGCATTGATGAGGCTATTCGGTCAATTGATAGTGAGCTGGACCGCATTGGCTTTGTTGGCCGTGGCGATAATCCTGCTGGCGAAAAATTTGACGACATACCCTTTTAGTCTACTTATAAGAACATGTTAATCGTTTGGCTTAAAAGCACTCACGATGAACCGTGAGCCTTTGAAATGGGTTATTGCATCTAAGCCTACGCAATAACTAGTTTGTGCTCGACCACATATGTTCGAACATCGTTCAATGTCCCCAGCAAAGTAGTTCTTATTCGAACTCGGAGAAAAAATGTGTCCTTGCATGTTATGTGTTATTCGGATACTGAATTTCAGGATTCTAGCTGCCTTATAAACTCACGAGGCGAGAGTATCTGAATTCCCTGGTAAGTTTCTATATTAAGCAAATGATTATCACCCGAAACGATAAAGTCTGCATTACCTTCAACTGCACATGCAAGCAACATATTATCCGATGGGTCTTCGGTGATGACGTCTAGTCTCAGCTCACCAGGGGTTCTTTGTGAATATTTGCTAAGAAGCAATAAAGATTTCTCAATTTCTTCATCTGTTAGGGAAAAGGCGTTCCTTATCTTGGGGTATTGTAAGACCTTGCTTACTTCAGTGACGATCTCATCTGAGGTAAGCAGTATAAACTCGCGGCCTCTCCAAGCCTCAAGCACCTCATAAGGCGCACCTGAATGTGAGATGAGCCCGCTTACAATAACATTAGTATCTAAGCATACCCTAATCATACCTTAGCCTTTTCTAATTTCAGATATTGCTTCTTCAACAGCAGTTTCTACTTCTTCCGGTTTGACACCTTGATTCTTGGCGCGGACCTTGTCTAAGATCTCAAAGTCCTTCGCGCGTTGCTGCTTAAACTCTTGAAATTCGGCATATGAGATTATGGCTACCATCGGTTTGCCGGCACGCTCAACAACGATTTCATCACCTCGGTAGTGCGCTTCTTCCATAAGCCGACCGAAATTCTTTCGTGCTGTCATGGCGTTTTCTCTTTTTAGCACTTGCATAACACCTCCTCTAGTTAATACAGTCATTATAACTGATATAGTTATAATATCAAGTACAGTATTTCCAAATTTAATCTAATTAGATTAAATTTATAGCTCTTTACCAGTCAGCTTAAGATCCAGCCTTATCGTTTAGAGTCTTAAATAGCTCCTCCTCGTCCTTAATGCCAAAACGCCGTGCGGTCCGTTTTCCGAAGAAAAAAATCGCCGGCGGCTAAGTGTAGTTCGCCGGCGTGGTTTCGATTTCTTGGGTCTTGCGACAGGACAATTCGCAAGGCATTTTTTGATTGGCTGGTAGTCTAACAGAGAAAGATTTGAGTTAGGCTTATGATATTCTTGCTTTTCAGAGTTGCCTCCATGTTAAGCTAGGACGCATGGGAAACAACGCTCCTAGTCATAGTCCCGTCTGCAAATATCGATCTCATAAATTCAACAACAAGGAAGGACATAATAATGACCGAAGCGACAGAACCGAACAAGAAAGC
>NZ_JAUXNK010000036.1 GCF_030682845.1 Methanolobus sp.
AGGTTCCAGCTTCCAAAAGCAGCTGACATAATTCCTGCGGATAATATGAGTGAGATAGAGTTCAGCATCGTTTCCTCTCATAAGGAACCATCTTTTGCCGGTTATTCCCAGGTGCCTGATGTCGTGGGTCTGCACAGGGACGTAGCATTGTCTGTGATTAAAGATGCAGGTTTTGCGTCCGGTGAGATTATCGAGAAGGAAAGTGACCTTGCTCAGGGTACTGTGGTTTCCCAGATCCCTTCCGGTGTTTCCCTGGCAAAACCCGGGGAGCCTGTCGATTTGTTCATCTCGCAGATAACTTCCGTAAAGGTTCCGCAGATCACAGGTATGATGCAGGAGGGTGCAAAGAAGGCGCTTGTGGCAAGCAAGCTGAGTGCCGGTAAGATCACTGAGCAGGCAGATGCTTCCACACCCGGGACCGTATTAAGCCAGTCCGTGGCTTCCGGTACTGTGGTAGATGTGGGAAGTGCAATTGACTTCGTAGTTTCTGTTTCTGTAAACAAGGTATTGGAAACCGTCACTACCGAAAAAGCACCTTCTGCTCCAAGTTCTATCTTTGTGGACATCAACCGCAGCAAAACCACCGCCGCAAATACGGCTACCAGGCTGTCGAATATAAGTACCATTTCCCGGAGGGAAGTCTGAGCGTATGCCTGTTGAGACGCATATTATAAGGGTTGCAGATAATGCAACTCCTTCCCATGTTGAAGGTATCCTGCGGAGCCTTATAGGTATAGGCGGGAAGGTCGAACTTGTTGTACAGAAGAGTATAATTGCCACCTTTAACAGTGACCATATCAACCTTATAAGGCAAAAGCAGAGTGTCCTGCTGGTCGGCGCTATCAATTTCAGTGGCAGGAAGGTACGGAAAGTTGTAAAATGCAGCCCCGAATGATTGTTCTTGTGTTCTTGGGAGGCTCTACAGGACTAGGGGATGAATGCACAGCCTCTCTCGTCTTGCAGCATTGTTCCTGACAGTTGCTCGGTCAATTGGTAGCCTTCGTTCTCCAGGGTCTCAAGAATCTCTTTAGCTGATTTGCCGTCCTTCCCATAAATGAGGTCATCGACACACAGGTCTATGCGTTTCCTTTCGTTCTCTTTCTGGAACTTGGATCTTACGCACACTGATTTTTAAAAATTTGGACTTTTCATTACAACATCTCAAGTATATCAGTTAACACACTAACAGATGTATGTGGGTATCCAAATATAACTGTTTTGAGTGGTTAAGTAAAATGTCCGGTTATGTAAGCTTCATGTCTGAAGGTGTATGCCTGCAAGATGCTCTTTTATCTGCTCTTTCATATCTTCGTTGTTCAGGGCAAAGTCTATAATTGCTTTTACGTATTCGGTCTTGTCTCCGGTATCGTATCTTTTCCCCGTGAACCTGTAGGCATATATCTTCTGCGTGTTGTTCAGAAGGCGTATCCCGTCAGTAAGCTGTATCTCATTGCCAACACCTGTTACGGTCTCTTTTATGCAATCAAATATTTCGGGTGTGAAAACGTATCTGCCAATGGCTCCGATATTTGAGGGTGCATCCTCCGGTCTGGGTTTCTCTACTATGTCTTCAAGGATGTAAAGCGAATCGTCTAGTGGAGTGCCTTTTATTATTCCGTAGTTACCGGTTTTTTCCAGGGGCACCTCTTCAACTGCCAATGTTGAACGCCCGTATTTGTAGAAGTTATCTATTAATTGTTTGGTGCATGGTGTCTTGTTAACTATTATGTCATCGCCGAGCAGTACCGCGAACGGCTCGTCATTTATGTGTTTTCGGGCTGTGAGTATTGCATCACCAAGACCTTTTGGCTCTTTCTGCCGGATATAGTGAAAGTCTACCATGGAGGAAATATCCTGGACGATCTTCAACATATTTTGCTGGTTCTTTTGTTTGAGATGGTGCTCAAGTTCAGGTGAATCATCAAAATAGTCTTCAATAGACCTTTTACTTCTGCCTGTTATGAATATGATGTCATCAATTCCCGACGCAATCGCTTCCTCTACTACATAATGTATGACGGGTTTGTCAATTATAGGGAGCATTTCCTTTGGCATGGATTTAGTGACGGGCAGGAATCGTGTTCCAAGTCCTGCTACTGGTATGACGGCCTTTTTAACTTCCATATGTTCACTTCTAATGATTAATTGATTTTATATGGATGGACTGTATTACAATATATCTACTTATAATTATTACATCTAACTTTTTCTTAATATTATGTGCCATAGCATGAATAATCTTTTATAACTTCTCTTGAAAAACATCTAATGTGCTATGCAAAGAATTTAAATACTAAATATACGTTTAATGGCCCAACGTTAGATTTCAGTGAAAAGTATCTGACAAGATTAAGATTACAGTGCGAAAAAGTCGGATTTAACATGAAGTATCAGGGCCTCTTCAAGAATGCCCGCCGCGCGCAATATAGTGCGCCAAAGTGCAGATGTGTTTAAATCTTTTCGAGATGATCCCGGGTTTGCCCTTTAAGGGTATGCTAAGGTCCGTCAGTAGACAATGGAAGGCAGCAGTACACTACAAGGATGCGTATCGAAGATACGTGGAGTTCTTACAGTGATCAGACTCCCCGGAAGCGGTGGATTCAGGTGAACTTGATGGCTTTTTTGCATTCTGGCTATGCAGTGATGTATTGCCTGATTTAGAATAAAATGTGTAATTTAGGAGAATAAGAATGGCAAAAGGACACAGACCAAGACGAGGTTCACTCGCTTACAGTCCTCGCAAAAGAGCAAAAAGCCACATACCGAGGTTCAATTCGTGGCCGGAGTCTTCAGGTGAGCCAAAGCTTCAGGACTTTGCAGGCTACAAAGTAGGTATGACTCATGTGATATTGGTGGACGATGTGAAGAACAGCCTCACTGAAGGTATGGAGATCTCCGTACCTGTAACAGTTGTGGAAACACCCGCTGTTCGTGTTGCTGCGATACGTGCTTACGCCAGTGACAGCTACGGTGGCAAAGCTATTGCAGAGGCATGGAGCTCCGACCTTGATCCAAGTCTCGGTAAGACCATACACTTACCAAAGACCGCAACTACTGATGCTTCGCTTGAGAAGATCAGCAGCCTGATCGAAAACGGAACTGTTTCTGATATTAAAGTAGTGACCTACACTCTGCCAAAGAACCTGACCGGTGTTCCAAAGAAGAACTCCGATATCATGGAAACTGCAGTAAGCGGCTCCGACCTCAAGGCACGGTTCGAATACGCAAAGTCAATACTTGGCAGCGAGATAAAGATAAGTGATGTCTTTAACAACGGCACGTTCATAGACGTGGCAGCTATCACCATCGGTAAAGGTACACAGGGTCCTGTGAAGAGATGGGGTATCAGTATGATGAAAGGCAAGCACTCCCGTCAGGGAAGCCTTAGACAGATCGGTACCCTTGGTCCCTTCCATCCGGCCCGTGTGAATTGGAGAGTACCGCAGATGGGTCAGATGGGTTATCATCAGAGGACCGACTTTAACAAACGTATCCTTAGAGTCTCCACAAACGGTGATGAGATCAACCCTGATGGCGGTTTCATAAACTATGGACTTGTAAGGGGAGATTATATCCTTATTAAAGGAAGCATTCCCGGACCTTCCAAGAGACTTGTAAGGCTCAGAGATCCTATGAGGGCAAAAGTGTCCGCGATGGGTGAACCACAGCTTCTCCACGTAAGCACACAGTCCCAGCAGGGGTGAAGTGAATGGTTACAGCAAATATTATTGATTTATCTGGCAATATAAAAGGCAATGTGGAACTGCCTGCTATATTCAATGAAACCTACAGGCCCGACCTTATCAAGAGAGCGGTCGTCGCTGCACAGGCAAACAGGCTGCAGCCCTATGGTCCAAAAATGTACGCAGGTATGGAAACATCTGCGGTGTCATGGGGTTCAGGCAGGGGTGCTGCACAGATCCCAAGGATCGTTAACGGCAGCCGCGCAGCAAGAGTTCCTCAAGCCAGGGGCGGCAGAAGAGCACATCCTCCTAAGGTAGAGACTGACAGGAGTGAAAAAGTAAACAGGAAAGAGAGGCTTATGGCTATTCGTTCAGCCATTGCATCAACCGGTAATGCGGACCTTGTAAAGGGACGTGGCCACAAGTTCGATGCACAACTTCCACTTGTAGCTGAAAATGCTCTCGAGAACATCGAAAAGACAAAAGATATTGTCACTTTCCTGCAGGCTGCAGGCATATACACTGATGTTATGCGTGCAAAGGACGGCCGGAATATCAGGGCAGGCAGAGGAAAGCTCCGTGGCAGAAGGTACAAGAACAGGAAGAGTATCCTGATCGTAGCTTCAGGCGATGCAGCAGTATTCAGGTCTGCAAGGAACCTTGCAGGTGTTGATGTGGTATCTGTTACCTCCCTGAACGCTGAGATCCTTGCACCTGGAACCCATGCAGGCAGACTGACAGTATGGACTGAGTCTGCAATAGCTGATCTGGAGGGACTGTTCCAATGACATCGATCAAGTATCCTTTCATTACAGAAAAGGCAATGATGCTCATGGAAGACAACAAGCTTCAGTTTATCGTTGATTCTCGTGCAAACAAGAATCAGCTCAAATCCGAGATAATGAAGATGTATGGCTTCCCTGTGGCTTCAGTATGTACTATGAGCACAATGAACGGCCTGAAGAAGGCTATAGTTACTTTCGAAGGCAAAGATGCTGCCCACGAAATAGCTAACAGAATAGGTTTAATGTGAGGTGAACTAGTATGGGTAAGCGAATTATTTCACAGAACAGAGGTCGTGGAACTCCTACATACAGGGCACCATCTCACAGGTATAAAGCTTCAATGAAGCACCCCCGTGTAGATGAGAATGACACGGTATATGGTGAGGTTCTTGAGGTTACACACGATCCGGCCCGCTCTGCACCCGTTGTAAAAGTTTCCTTTGATAACGGTGAAGAGCGCCTGATCCTTGCACCAGAGGGTATAGCAGTTGGCGACAAGATAGCATGTGGCATATCTGCTGAGGTAAAACCAGGAAACATCCTGCCACTGGCAGAGATCCCTGAGGGAATACCTGTATGTAATATCGAAGGAAGGCCAAATGACGGCGGACAGTTCGCAAGAGCTTCCGGAACTTATGCCACTGTCGTTTCACATGAACGTGGTAAGACTGTCGTACAGATGCCATCCGGTGAGCTTAAATGGATGAACCCACGATGCCGTGCAACTATCGGTATCATCGCAGGTGGCGGCAGGGTAGACAGGCCGTTCCTGAAGGCTGGTAAGAAATACCACAAGATGAGAACCAGGGCTGCAAAGTATCCGCGTGTAAGAGGAGTTGCCATGAACGTTATCGATCACCCCTTCGGAGGAGGTAACAGGCAGCACCCGGGAAGACCGACCACGGTCAGCAGGAATGCACCTCCAGGACGTAAGGTAGGGCTGATCGCAGCACGCAGGACAGGAAGGCGTTAACCGGAGGAATAGATCATGGCAAAGAAAACATCATCAAAATTACCAAAACGAAAGGGTGAATATACCTACCGTGGCAAGACGGTTGAAGAACTTCGCTCCCTGAGTATTGAGGAATTCTCTGAAATGCTGCCGGCACGCGAGCGCCGCACAATCCTCAGAGGACTTTCCGAAGGCAAAAAGGACGTTATGCAACAGCTCAGGGACGGTAAGGACAGCTTGCGTACCCACCACAGGGACATCATAATATTCCCTGATATGGTTGGCAAGAACATCGAAGTATACAACGGTAAGACATTCATGGCATTTGAAGTGCAGCCTGAAATGATCGGACACAGGTTCGGAGAATTTGCACCGACACGTCCCAAAGTTTCCCACGGAAGTGCAGGTGTCGGAGCTACCCGTTCAAGTAAATTCGTTCCGTTGAAATAAGGTGATAATGTATGGCAAGAATTGGATATACCGTGGAACTGGAACCGAAAACATCCTCAAGGGCAATGGGTTCGGAGCTTCACATATCACCTAAGAAATCCCGTGAACTCGGGCATGCGATAAAGGGTATGCGCACAGAAGTAGCACAGAAGTATCTCGAAGAAGTAATGGGACTCAAAAGAGCAGTTCCTTTCAAGAGACACCATGCAGGTACAGGGCATAGAAAAGGTCCCATGGCAACCGGCAGGTATCCTATAAAGGCTGCAGAAGCTTTCATGAAGATACTGGAAAATGCTAAGAGCAATGCCGAATACAAGGGACTGGACTCAAGCAAGATGTATCTCTCCCACATCGCCACAAAACAGGGTCGTGTGATACACGGCATGATGGCCAGGGCCCGTGGCCGTGGAAGCCCCAAGAATACGGACACTGTAAATATCGAGATTATCCTGAGTGAGGTGCGGTAATGGCAATAGAGAAGAAATTTGTCCAGGAAGGCTACGTAAAAGCCTCCATGGATGAATATTTTGCGAAACAGCTCAACAAAGCTGGTTACGGAGGAATGGAGCTCAACCGTACTCCCATGGGTACCCAGATCACCATCTACGCTGAAAAGCCGGGCATGGTCATCGGTAAAGCTGGTAAGGTCATTCGTAAGCTTACCCGTGACATTGACAGAATGTACGACATCGACAATCCTCAGATCGATGCACAGGAAGTCAGAAGGCCGGAGCTCAATGCTCAGATGATGGCAACACGCCTTGCTTCCTCTATTGAGAGGGGCTGGTACTTCAGGAAAGCCGGTCACAACACGATCAGAGCTATCATGAATGCCGGCGCACTGGGCTGTGAGATCGTCATCTCCGGAAAACTTACCGGTGCAAGGTCCAGGGTCGAGAAGATCGTTCAGGGTTACATCAAGCACGCCGGGAAACCTGTCGATGATATTGTTGATGAGGGTTTTGCGGTCGCGGTCAAAAAACTCGGTACCCTTGGATGCAAAGTAAGGATCATCCCACCGGGCTCAGTATTGCCTGACTCTTTCCATCTCAAGGAAATCGTAGAAGAGCCTAAAGTTGAAGCAGCAGTTGTCAGCAAGGATGCAAAAGCTGGCATTAAGAAGCTTGTCGATACCCAAGCCAAAGGTGAGGTTGCTGATGAGGAAGAGACTGTTACGGAAAAAGTATCTGCAACTACCGAAACCGTTGCTCCGGCAGAGACCAATGAAGTTTCTCAGAGCAGTGAGGATATGGGAAATGCAGCCTCCGATGAAGGGCCAGTAGCACTGGAAGAAGTTGTCAATGAACAACGCAGGCTTACAGAAGATGTCTGGCAGCACAAGCATGAGGGCTATGATTACTGGCACCCCATAGCACGTGTTCACAAGGAGGAGAAGTAATGGCGATTCTTCGATTAAACGAAATAAGGGACATGTCTCCTCAGGAAAGGATGGACGAACTTGATAAGATGAGAGATGAACTCATTCGTGAGCGCGCTCTCTCATCCGCCGGTGGCGCTCCTGATAACCCCGGAAGGATCGGGGAACTCAGGAGGACCATTGCCAGGGTAAAGACCATCAAGAGAGAAATGAAGGAGATGTGAAGTGGAAATCACTCCTTCAAAACTAATATTCCATGAATTGATAGGATTAGTTGTTGAAGTAGTGGATGCCACGAACCCTGCGCTGATAGATATCAGCGGCAAAGTGGTTGACGAAACAAAGAACATGATCATTGTTCAAACAAAGGCGGGTTGCGAGAAAATGGTTCCAAAGGCAGACGCGACCTTTGTGTTTCGGATACCTGCCCGGTTATCGGGCGAACATGCTGAGAGGTATGTAAAAATCAACGGGAACCTTCTGGTCTCACAACCTGAGAACAGGACCAAGAACATAAGGAAAATACGCATGAGGTAATAATCATGGCAAGAGATATAGGATTGGATGTCCCATCACCGGAAAAGGAGTGCAATGACGTTAATTGCCCTTTCCATGGACAACTCCCTGTTCGCGGACAGGTCCTTGTAGGGACTGTCGTTAGCAACAAGATGGACAGGACCGTGGTCATCCAGCGCAAGCACGAGATGCTTATCAAGAAATATCAAAGATATGAGAAAAGGCAATCCAAGATCCATGCACACAATCCCGACTGTATTGATGCAAAGGTAGGGGACATTGTGACGATCGCGGAATGCAGGCCGTTGAGTAAGACAAAATCATATGTTGTCATAAAGGTGGAGGCTCAGGCATGAGAGGTATTAGATCTACTATACCGCGTGCTTTGAACAAAGGGTCACGCATCGAGTGTGTGGACAACAGCGGTGCACGTGTTGTTGAGATAATAGCTGTCAAAAGATATAGGGGTGTCAAGAACAGATATCCTAAGGCAGGCATTGGAGACATGTGTGTCGTGTCCGTGAAAAAGGGCACACCTGAAATGCGTAAGCAGATCCTCCTTGCTGTCATAGTTCGTCAGAAGAAGGAATTCCGCCGTCCTGACGGCATGAGGGTGTCTTTTGAGGACAACGCCATTGTTATTGTCGATAAGGATGGAGTACCTAAGGGAACAGACTTCAAGGGCCCCGTGGCCAGGGAAGCGGCAGAGAGGTATCCAAAGATCGGAACCACGGCATCCATTGTAGCCTGAGGTGTGAGATATGGTATCAAATCAGCCAAGAAAACAGAGGAAAGCAAGATACAATGCTCCTCAGCATATTAGACAGAAATACATGGGTGCTCTCCTTTCAAAGGAACTGCGTGAGAAATACGGTTGCAGATCAGCAAGCGTTATCGTTGGTGACACCGTAAAGGTTATGCGTGGAGATCACGCAGGCACTACGGGCAAGGTAGAAGCAGTCTCCCTGAAGCACGCTACAATCGTGATTGAAGGGGTCACTGTGTCCAAGGCGGACGGCACTGAAGTTGCAAGACCTGTCTATCCTTCGAATGTAATGATCACATCCCTGGAAATGAAGGATGAACTCAGGGAAGCAGTAATTAGAAAGTAGGTGGTTCTGTGGGCAAACATCAAAAGAGAATATCTGTTCCAAACAGCTGGCAGATATCAAAGAAATCCAATAAGTGGATCACTGCAACAAGGCCTGGTCCACACAACAAGCAGCAAAGTATCCCTCTGGCTGTAGTCCTGAGAGATATGCTGTGTGTAGTCGATAATCGTGCTGAGGCAAAGCGTGTGCTCTCAGAAGGCAAAGTACTTGTTGACGGGGTCATCCGCAAGGATCTTAGGTTCCCGGTCGGGTTACTGGATGTAATATCCATGCCGGTTGAAAACGTGGCATACCGCGTACTGCTTGATGGCAAGGGAAGACTTGAGCTCCATAAGATCAAGGAATCCACTGACAATAAGCTTTGCAGGATCAATGGAAAGACCGTACTTAAGGGCGGAGTGATCCAGTTGAACCTCAATGATGGCTCAAACATCATCGGTTCCAATGATTACAACACTAAGGATTCAATCATCCTTTCACTCCCTGACAAGAAAGTGGTACAGCACATCAAGTACCAGGCAGGCAACCTTGCACTGATAGTAGGTGGTAAACACACCGGTTCTATTGGTACCATCAAGGAGATCAACACAGTCCGCAGTTCAAGGCATAACACGGTATTCATATCCGGCGACTATGACTTCGAGACAATTGAGGACTATGTGGTTGTCATTGGCGAGAAGGAACCTGCTATCAAGCTAGGTGGTGAAGTAGTTGAGTAATGTAATGAGAGCACCTGTTGTTGAGAAGGTCGTTGTTCACATGGGTGTTGGAGAAAGCGGTCAGCACCTTGTGGATGCAGAAGGAATACTCACAGAGATCACCGGGCAGAAGGTCATCAGGACTTACTCCAAGAGGACCCTTCCTGCTTTCAGTATCAAGAAGAATGAACCTATTGGATGCAAGGTCACCCTCAGGAGTGAAAGAGCTGAAACGTTCCTCACCACTGCGCTTGCGATTGTTGAAGGCAGGCTTCGCTCATCCCAGTTCGACAAGAACGGAAACGTGGCTTTCGGTATAGAGGAGCACACAGATTTCCCTGGTATGAGATATGATCCTAACATCGGTATCTTTGGTATGGACATCAACGTGGTCGTTAAACGCCCGGGCTATAGAATTAGCAAAAGAAGGATTTCCAGAGGCAAGGTCCCAACATCCCACAGGATCACAAAGGATGACACAGTTGCCTTCTTTAAAGAGAGATATTCTGTGGAGGTAATGTAATGGTTGAGACCACTAAGACATTTGGGCATGGCGCAAACGAATGCAAGAGATGCGGCAGAAAGCAGGGTCTTGTAAGGAAATATGACATTTTCCTGTGCAGACACTGCTTCCGCGAGATAGCCCACGACATGGGATTCGAGAAATATGCGTGAGGTGAGATAAATGGTATTACTAGATCCACTCGCAGATGCATTATCCACAATAAAGAATGCAGAGGCTATAGGTAAGAACTCCTGTACGATCCAGCCGGCTTCAAAGCTGATTGGAACCGTCCTGAAAGTCATGCAGTCCCGTGGATATGTTGGCGAGTTTGAGTTTATTGAAGATGGTAAGGCAGGAATCTACAAAGTGGAACTTGTTGGCAGGATCAACAAGTGTGGCGCTATCAAGCCACGCTACTCAGTAGGTGCTGCTGATTTCGAAAGATGGGAGAAGCAATATCTTCCTGCAAAGAACTTCGGTGCTTTGATATTGACTACCTCTATAGGTGTAATATCGCAGTACGAGGCTCGTGAGAACAATGTAGGCGGACAGCTGCTGGCATATGTGTACTGATGACGGAGGGAAATAATGGTAAAAGAAATTAGAACAGAAGTTCCCATTCCCAGTGGTGTAACAGTCACGTTCAAGGGGAACGTCATGTCAGTATCAGGGTCAAAAGGGTCCAACCAGAGGCTCTTCTGGTATCCGGGCATCAATATCGAGGTTGCTGACTCAAAAATCGTGATTGACACTGACGTGAAGAAGAAGACCCAGAGGGCAATGGTCGGTACCTTTTCCTCACACATCACAAACCTGATCACAGGTGTGACAGAGGGCTTTGAATACCGTATGAAGATCGTCTATGCCCACTTCCCGATGCAGGTGAAGGTAGAAGGCAAGAAGTTCACTATCGGTAATTTCCTCGGTGAGAAAAAGGCCAGGTCTGCTAAGATCCTTGGTGAGACCAAGGTAAAGACGAGTGCTGATGAGGTTATTGTCACGGGCATCAACAAGGAAGACGTTGGCCAGACTGCAGCTAATATCGAACAGGCAACCAAGATCAAGGGATTTGACCCCCGTACATTCCAGGATGGAATATACATAGTGGAGAAGACAGCGTAGGTGATTTGAATGGATATAATAACCAAACGCCTTTTCAAGGTAAGAAAGGTTCAGAAGGGTAAGAAACCCGAATTCAAGAGGACCGATTCCCACAAATACAAGCGTCTGGATTCTAACTGGAGGCGCCCAAGGGGTCTCCGTGGTAAACAGCGCAGGCACTACAAGGCAAAGGGTGCCCTTGCACAGGTGGGCTACGGAAGCCCTCTCGTTGTCAAGGGACTCCACCCCTCAGGATTCTCTGAGATTCTTGTGAACACAGTCACTGACCTGACAAATTTAGACGCATCCTTCCAGGCTGTAAGGATAGCTGCAAAGGTCGGTGGACGAAAGAAAGCAATCATTCAGGCAAAAGCCCAGGAACTTGGCCTTAAGATCCTGAACCCGACAAGAGGTGAATAAGATGACCGATCTTACAAACCAGAAGAGGATCGCATCACAGGTCCTTGGGTGCGGAGTTCACAGGGTCTGGCTCAATCCGGAAGCAGCAGAAGAAATTGCTGTTGCCATTACCCGAGCTGACATACGTGAGCAGATAGAGAGTGATAACATCAAGGCAGAAGCTGTCAAGGGTGTCAGCCGTGGCCGTGCAAGAGTAAGGGATGCCAAACGTAAGTATGGTCACCGCAAAGGTCAGGGTAAGAGGAAAGGTAAGAAGGGTGCACGTGCTCCAAGCAAAGAGCAGTGGATGAAGAAGATCCGTGCTCTGAGGCAGAAACTGAAAGATATGCGTGCCGATGGCTCACTGGATAAATCCACTTACTGTAAGGTATACCGCAAGGCAAAAGGTGGAGAATACCGCAGTGTTGCTCACCTGGTGGCACACCTGGAGTCCGAGAAGCTTATAAGGCACGGGGAATGATTGATGAGATCAAATAATATGTATGTTTCAATAGGAGAAGTTAATCATGGCAACAGGACCCAGATATAAAGTCGCTTTCAGGAGACGAAGAGAAGGGCGCACTGATTACCACCTGAGACTCAGGTTACTCCTTTCAAAGGAGAACCGTGTGGTTGTGCGCAAGAGTTCAAAGCACATGCAGGTCCAGCTTGTTGCTCCTACCCCGGAAGGGGATGTAACTCTTTCATCTGCAATCTCAACAGAACTTAAAAAGTACGGATATGACGCATCCACTGGAAATACAACGGCTGCGTATCTTACTGGTCTTCTGTTCGGTTACAGGGCACAGGCCAATGGGCATGAGTATGGTATCCTTGATCTTGGGCTGCAGGTAGCATCACCCGGTTCAAGGGTATATGCGACCCTGAAGGGTATAGTGGACGCTGGATTTGAGATCCCCCACAATCCTTCAATACTGCCCTCCGATGAGAGGATAAGAGGAGAACACATAGCAGAGTATATGGAAGGATCAAATCTGCCTGAACTGTTCGATGCAGTTAAGGAAAAGATCTCTGCTGACTTCAATTAGGTGATTATATGGCATATGAATATGAAGAAGAATGGGTTCCGCAAACAAGGCTTGGAATACTCGTTCACGAAGGGCAGATCACTTCCATGGACGAAGCTATCGATTCCGGTCTTCCGATAAGGGAATCCAAGATAGTTGATATCTTATTGCCTGAGCTCGAAGATGAGGTGCTCGACATCAACATGGTCCAGAGGATGACTGACTCCGGCCGCCGTGTTAAGTTCAGAGCAACCGTCATTGTAGGG
This sequence comes from Methanolobus sp., assembly GCF_030682845.1. Classification (GTDB taxonomy): domain Archaea; phylum Halobacteriota; class Methanosarcinia; order Methanosarcinales; family Methanosarcinaceae; genus Methanolobus. The sequence goes on from NZ_JAUXNK010000036.1 coordinate 12,874, forward strand.
AACGGCAATGGTTTTGTAGGTCTTGGTCAGGGTAAGGACGTTCAGGTTGGCCCGGCTATCAGAAAAGCGATAGACAACGCCAAGATCAATATCATAAGGGTAAAGCGCGGATGCGGCTCATGGGAATGTACATGTGGCCGTGAACACACCGTGCCCTCCGAGGTAAAGGGCAAAGCAGGCAGTGTCATTGTTGCACTTAAACCTGCACCACGTGGTCTTGGACTTGCCGCCGGAGACACTGCAAGGAAAGTGCTTGAGAAAGCAGGTGTCAAGGACGTATGGACAAGGACCGAAGGTACTACCAGGTCTACATTGAACTTTGCAAAGGCGACATTCAATGCACTGCAGAACACTGGTGTTGTAAAGCAGCCATTGTGTCTGGAAAAGGAGGCATGAGATGTACGCTTTGGTAAGAGTTCGCGGTAACGTGAATGTAAGGGGATCCATTGAGGATACTCTTAAAATGCTCCGCCTTCACAGGGTAAACCACTGTGTGATCCTCAGCGAAAGCCCGCAAAACTTAGGTATGGTCCAGAAGGTCAAGGATTATGTGGCCTATGGTATCATCGATGTGGATGCACTCACTGAAATGCTCAACAACCGTGGAATGCTCCAGGGTGGCGAAAAGCTCACAGATGAGTATATGGCAGCAAACACCAAGTTTGCCACCATCGAAGCCTTTGCACATGCAGTATGTGATGGCAATGCCACTCTCAAGGATGTACCTCTGCTCAAGCCGGTCTTCAGGCTTCACCCGCCAAGGAAAGGCCACGCAGGGA
>NZ_JAUXNK010000046.1 GCF_030682845.1 Methanolobus sp.
TGGTTACCGTAGCTTCCTATTATGGGATAGAGAGCCTGAAACATCTGCTGGAGTAGTCATCTTCCTATCTATCTTTCTACGACCTGTGCCAGTTTCCCTTTCGCATGAAAACCCAAAACCACTTTCCACCTCACAGGACGAAGCATTTTCTACCATCAAAACCTTTATCTCCCACTCCTCATATATGAGATTCTACTCATATTTGAGATGGCAATACTATGTACAGGACCGAATCCCTCAAAAAACTGGCATTGCTTGGGGCAATTGGAAAGCCGGTCAAGATATCCTCCAGCGAGTTCACAAGGTACACCTCAACCAGCTCCAAGACGGCTGCCAGGGTCCTCAAACAGCTTGAGGATGAGCAGTATATAGAGAGGCAGATGGTGGCCGGAGGGCAGATGGTCCAGCTCAGGGAAAAAGGTGTGGACCTGCTCAAAAATGAGTATGTCGAATACAGTACCATCTTTTGCAGGGACCACAATGATATTGATCTTTACGGAAATATCATTACAGGGCTTGGAGAAGGTCAATATTACATATCCAGGGAAGGTTACATGTCCCAGTTCAGGGACAAGCTGGGTTTTAAACCCTACCCGGGAACCCTTAATGTCAGACTCGATGGCCCGAGTGCGGAGATGAGGGACAGAATGGCTTTCATAAGGCCTGTAGTTGTCCACGGCTTCAGTGACGGCGAGCGCAGTTTCGGGGGAGGCAAATGTTATCAGATAGAGATAGAGGGCATCAAGGGAGCGGTCATTATCCCGGACCGGACACATTACCCTGCGGACCTGCTTGAGATAATAGCCCCTGTGAAGCTGCGGGAAATGCTACGGATAAACGATGGCGACAAGGTCAGGATAGTGGTAAGGGACCCACAAAGGTGTGAATGAAGATGAGTTCGGTTACAAACGGATACAGCGATAATATAAGCAAGGCTATCGAAGCCTTGCAAAATGGCAGAATGATACTTCTTTTCGATCTGGAAGGACGTGAGGCTGAGACCGACTTCACGATCCCTGCAAAATCTGTCACCCCGGCTGATGTGAAATGGATGCGCAAGGATGCAGGCGGCCTTATATGTGTGGCTCTCGACCCCCACGCTTCAGAGAAACTAGGCCTGCCTTTCATGGCTGATATCCTTCGCGATGCAAGTCAGCGCAGTGAATCCCTGAACAACATCGTTGAAAAGGGCGGAGACCTCAAATACGATTCACGCTCCTCATTTTCAATCTGGGTCAATCACAGGGACACCCGCACAGGCATCCCTGACAACGACAGGGCGCTGACCATCAACAAACTGGGAGAGATAGTCGATCGGGCGCTGGATGGGGAAATTCCTGATTTTGGAAAAGAGTTCCGCACACCAGGACATGTTGCAACCCTGCGTGCAGCAAGGACTCTTGTTCATGAACGCATGGGTCAGACCGAACTATCCATTGCTCTTGCAAAGATCGCTGGCATAACTCCAGCCATGGTCGTATGCGAGATGCTGGACGATAATACCGGACGTGCGCTTTCAAAAGAAGATGCTATTAAGTATGGAAAGGATCAGGACCTGGTCTTTGTCGAAGGCGGGGAAGTCGTTAAGGCTTATGATTTGTGGCTGAGCAGGGCCTAAGCATCAGAAAGAGTGAAATACTGGTACGCGTATTAAGTATCATTCCCGCGGGATCGTAGGGTAGCCTGGTCCATCCTGTTAGGCTGGGGGTCTAGCGACCGGAGTTCAAATCTCCGCGGTCCCACCATTTTAATCATTGGCTGTTGAGGTGTTACACGCAGTGTTACACCTCTTCTCGCGCTCCAGAAGCGTTATCTGGGTTGTAAATCTCCGCGGTCCCACCATTTATTCACAAAAAATCCTGCTCAAAAAAGTATACTATAAGCCAGAAGTATACTGGCTTAAGATTTTGTCTTAAATTGTTCCCTTTTAATATATCCTGCTTTTCAATCCTGAAATACAACGCCAATGGCCCTGTACAGCAGTGATCTCCTGCTTATCAATACCTATTAGGCTTGCTGGGTTTATGGCTCTGGTAACATTCCCTGCAATACACGGGTCTGTCGGGATCCGGTAGAAAAGGAACTTCCGTTTCCTGGCCACAGTCTGCGCACTTTGCCTTGTGCATCTCTCTTGGACCGCTCGGTCTGAAACCGCCACCACTTCTTCTGTCACTCATTATTTAATCCACCTATTTGATCGACCGGTCAAAAAGAGCGCTATTAGGTGTATATTGTCCTGATGCATTCTGTAAGATCGATCGGTAATACTATTTAGACACCTCTGACTTAAAGAACTATTGTTACAGTGTCTATTTAGGGTATAAGTATCTCATCAATCGCATGGATGATGCCGTTAGTGCACTCGATATCTGCTTCTATTATTTTCGCGCTATCTATTTTGAATACGCCGTTTGATGTTATCTTTAGTACCTTTCCGCTAACAGTCTCAAGCGAAGTAAGGCTCTGCAGGTCATTTGTTGTGTATTTACCTTTCACTATATGATAATTGATTATCCCCAGCAGATACGGATGATCTTCGAACGATTCGTCTATCACTTCGGCAGGGATTGCTTCAAAAGCCGACTCTACAGGTGCGAACACCGTATATGGTCCTTCCTTACTGTACTTTCCAGTAAGCTCAAGCACTTCTGCAGCTTTAACAAGGGTTGAGAATGAACCTTTCTTTCTGGCGGTGTCTATCAGGTTATTCAATTCAGCCATTTTGTTTCTCCGGTTCTTAATTGTACCTTTACATTAAAAACCGGTTCGCTTTCAGTGCAGTTACAGACCAGACATCGAAAAGAATAAGAACGTTCCCCACAACTTCCATAAGGGTGATGATTTATAGCAGCGGTTATAGTTGCCAGGGAGCTTGTCAAGAAATATAAGGACCTTGTTGCAGTAGACAATGTCAGCTTCACTATTGAGGAAGGTGAAATGTTTGGTTTCTTGGGGCCAAACGGCGCCGGCAAGACCACTACCATGCGCATGATCCAGTGTGTCTCTCCTCTTACATCAGGAAGCCTGGAGATATTCGGGCTGGATACCATGTCGCATCCCAGTGAAATAAAATCCCATATGGGCGTGGTTCCCCAGGAAAACAATCTCGATATGGATTTCACCGTGTATGAGAACCTCCTTGTATTCTCAAGGTATTTTGACATACCCCGCGATGAAGCTGAAAGAAGGGCCAATGAACTGCTGGAATTCGTCCACCTGGAAGACAAGAAGGACACAATGACAGAGAGTCTTTCCGGAGGCATGAAACGCCGTCTTATCCTTGCCCGCGCACTTATAAATCGTCCTAAAATGCTCATACTCGATGAACCTACGGTGGGTCTTGATCCCCAGGCACGCCATATGATCTGGGACAAGCTCCGTTCCCTCAAGAAGCAGGGAGTGACAATAGTACTGACCTCACACTATCTTGACGAAATAGAGAAGCTATGTGACAGGCTGGTTGTGATGGACTATGGTAAGATCCTCGTGGAAGGCAGTCCTGCGCAGGTCATTGAGAAATATGTTGGTTCAGGCATTGTGGAAGCTGAGCACAACCCGGAACTTATCGATTGCCTGGAGAAGAAGGAGGCAAACTATGAGGTTATAGGTGACCTTGTGCATATCTACACAGACAACCCTAAACAGATAGCAGAGTACCTGACAATGGAGTGCTCCCTTTCAAAGCTGAGTGCAAGGCCGGCAACCCTTGAAGACGTCTTTCTCAAACTTACGGGCAGGAGGCTCCGGGAATGAGGATTTCCGAGTATTTCAGTCTCCCCAAAGTCAGCTCTAAGTCCTACAAGGTCTGGCAGCGGAACAAGGACGTTTTCATGAAGGACATCAAGCTGAACTTCCTTCCTCCTTTCCTCGAACCTCTGCTCTACCTGGCGGCTCTTGGATTCGGGCTTGGCAGGTTTGTCGAGGACATCGACGGCGTGCCATATGCAAATTTCATCGCTCCTGCACTCATAGCTATTTCCGTGATGTACGCATCGTTCTTTGAATGCAGTTACAGTTCCTATGTGCGTATGTACTACCAGAAGACTTTCGATGCTATTATCGCAACCCCTGTAACTATTGAGGATGTGATTGCCGGAGAGTTGCTCTGGGGCGCTACCAGGAGCATGATCAATGCGGCGGTGATGATACCTGTGATAGCACTGTTTGGCCTGATAGATATAAGGTATGCACTGTTGATAATACCCTTCGCCTTCCTGGGAGGCCTGCTCTTTGCAGCAATAGGCATGTGTTTCACCGCAGTTACTCCCAATATAATGTCTATCAATTATCCTGTACTGCTTTTTATCACTCCTATGTTCCTGTTCAGCGGTACTTTCTTCCCCCTCAGCGCACTGCCTCTGCCCGTACAGTATTTTGCCATCGCCTTCCTTCCGCTTACACACATAGTCAACGGTATCCGCCTGATCGGGTACGGGACACTTGAGCCTGTGCTCCTGTTCGATCTCGCATGGATTATAGTTGTCTGTGCAATCCTGCTCCTGGTGTCAATAAATATGATGAAGAAGAGACTTATCGTTTGAGCCTTTATTTATGGGAAGAATACTCCATTTCCATGAAACGTAGCGATATCTTGATAAAATACATCACCGATTGTGTAATGATGAAAAAAAGGATCACACTGGCATTTTGCATCCTTATGTTCGTTTTCCTTGCAGGGGGATGTATCGACGAGCTTGTTCCCGTTGATCAGCAGACCAGCATGGGAGACATATCTGTATATGAATTTGAAGCCTTTACCAATTATAGTTTTATCGATGAGGAGTTTATACCCACCTCCACTTTCTATCTCACAGGAGAAGGACTCACAAAAGCAGTCTATATGGTAGAGAATGAGTCTGTGATAGATATAATCCCTCTTGAGGACCTGCGTTCTTCAAATGAGGACCCTGTAAACAATATCGTGGTATTGGGTGATTATTCAAGTAACCTGGAAGCATCTGTCACGACCTTTATGAACCTTTCAAGCTCAGTTGAGCCTGCTTATATCAATTATACTCTTTCTGAGGACGTGATACGCGGACAAAAGCATATTTATATTACCTTCAGCGAACCAATTACCGGCTTTGTAGCGTTCACAATGACCACCCCGCGCGGACAGGACTTTCTGCATATCACAACACCGCCTTCTGTCGTGCGCTTTGTTCTCCCTGAAGGATACACTACCGGTAATCCCCTTATCGGAAAGACAACCCCCGGACCTGATGATACTTACTATGATTCCTCTGGCAGGAAGAATCTGGTATGGGTGAATCAGGGGACAGCTACAGGCAGTATCACTGAAAGGTTACAGATCTTCTCTAACAATACTATCTCCCAGGTAAATCAGGCGCCAAGGGCAATAAGTATCAAGTACTACTCAGAGTCAGCTCCCATGGGCCTGATGGCTGCAGGCGGTATCCTTGGTCTGGCGGCATTCCTTGTACTTTCCAGGAGCAGACGGGAAAGAAAACGCCTTGCCAGAATAAGGGAAAGTGTTGAGGAAAGTTTCCCCGGTAAGGATAAAAATAAAAAAGGTAAGAATTGATGAATTAATATCTTCAATTTGCTTTTTCTATAGTTCAAAGACCATTCCGTCATAGGCCAGAGGATAGTCCTCTACGGCCTCATCATGTGGTTTAAAGAAATGGCTCAGATGCGTGAACACCACATCCTTTGCTCCAGTCTCCCGGGCAAGGTCCATTGCTTCGTCGGTGTTCATGTGCTTTTTGACCCCGACCGTCGGAGGTACTATCGCATCTGCTATAAGGAGGTCTGGGTTCATGATGTGCTGCATGCTTTTCTGTGGTATGTTCCTTTGGCAATCTCCCGTGATGACTACCTTCTTTCCTGCATGCCTGATGATAATCCCCACAGGTTTTTTTGCAGGCGGGTGCACCACTTCAAAGAGTGTGAATTCCAGTCCTATCAGATTAAAAGGCTTATACAATGGTATATTGTGCCTTTTGGGATGCATGAATTTCAGGTACTCGAAAATGTAATCAAGGGTTTCCACTAATCCATAGACATCCACATTGTACTGTACCCTGTGGAATTCGGCAAAACCTGCAAAGTGGTCATAGTGGCCGTGTGTCCATATTACACCATCGATACGTCCTATATTGTTTTTCAGCATCTGGGTGCGAAGGTCGGGCCCGGTATCTATCAGGACCGCGCCCCTGTCAGACTCGACCAGTATTGCAGATCTGGTCCTCTGACTTCTCCCTCCCCGATATCCATCCTGGCATGTCGGGCAGTTGCATCCGATAACAGGTGTCCCTGTAGCATCGCCTGTGCCCAGAAGCGTTATTCTCATGGGCACCACATTTACATCGTAGCATCGTATTCGTTGGTCTTCAGCACAGCTCGCTCGTCAAACTTTGCAACAGCACTGATCAGGTCTTTCTGTGTAAGCTCCATGCGTTCGGTCATCAGCGCACTGAGCACACATTCCCGGATTATCATGCGAAGGTCGGAGCCGCTGTAGCCATGTGTGAGAGAGGCGACCTCGTGTGTGTCAAATTCTCCCTGAATCTCTTTCATAACGATGTCAAGTATCTTCTTGCGCATGTCCGTGTCCGGAAGCGGGAATTGCATAATGTCGTCAAAGCGCCTCCATGCAGCCGAATCAAGCATCTTGGGATGGTTGGTCGCAGCCAGCAGGAGCACACCGTCATTTGTAAGGCTGATGCCATCTATGGCCTTGAGCAATGTATTGACAGCTCTCTTAAGGGCAGCGTGCTCATCTGAAGAGCGGGTCTTTGCGATAAAGTCGAACTCATCAATGAAAAGTATGCAGGGGCTTAATCTTTTTGCAAGTGCGAACACTCTGTCGATGTTTTTGGCAGTCTCGCCGAGGTACTGGTCGGTTATCATGGACAGCCGCACTTCCACAAAGGGGATGGCAAGATGCTCTGACATTGCCTTTGCCAGTGAGGTTTTTCCTGTCCCCGGCGGCCCTACCATGAGGATCTTGCCCACATCATAGAGGCCGATACGTTTCAGATATTCCCTGTATTGGATAGCCTTTACTATTTTTTTGACATCTTCTTCCTGGGCAGGTGTAAGGATAAATTCCTTAAGTGTCTGTCTGATGTCTTCGGGAGCGCTTATCTCGGCAAGTTTGACCATGTCCTCGCCACCCTCTTCCTTCTGTATTTCCATTATGAGGGATTCTATCCATTCCCTGTCAACTTCCTTGGGTCTGGCCTTAGACTTGGCAGTACCATAATCTGCACCCTGGACATGTTTCTTTTCGTAGTAAAAAGCAAGAGTGGGATTTTGGGCGATCTTATCCATTGCATCTTCCTTTTTCTGGAACCAGTCCGCTCCGACTTCAAGGGCTGTGATCTTCACCGAGAATTCCATGTCGTCTATACTGACGAATGGCAGTGAGTTCAGCATGCCATTGACCTTGCTGATCTCAAACATCTTTTCAATATCCAGTGTTTTCACCCTGATGGGTTTTGGGACCGTTCTCTGCTCCCTGCTCCAGTAATATTTACGGATGTTCTTGGGGAGGTCATTTACATCCAGTTCCAGGTACTTGTTATATATTTGTGCAGTAAGCAGCAGTTCAATGATATCAGACGTTGTATCGGACATGTTCTTACCTATAGAATGAACTTAAACTATGGATATGCAGGGTTTTGCAATCGTTGAGACATTATATATAAGGTCTCATTTCAAATATATCTTTTGTATAGTAATTTAATACAATTTTTAATATCCCAAAACACGGACATCTTATTTTATTCCTATGCAAGGCAGAGCTTTCCTGTGAAGGGCTCGTAGATCTCTCCAGTGCTTTTGAGTTTTTCAAGAATGGCTTCCAGTTTCTGCTCATCTATACCCTGCTCTTTTGCCAGGGATATCAAAAAACCGGTCTCTATTTCTCCCCCATTTGACCTCAGTAACCGAAGAATCACTTGCAAAGGGCTTCTTTTTGGAGGCGGTCTTTTGTCCTGCCAGACCACGGGAGGCGCCTCAGTCTCTTCTTTTGTCACAGTGACTCTCTTTCCTTCCACTGCAAGCACGCTTTCCATCTCTTCCTCCAGCTTATGCACCCTCGCCTGAAGGAGCGTCCTTGCGGATACTGCCTCTTCAAGGCTGTCGGATGAGAACAGAACTCGCAGTTTCCTTACTTCAAGGGATGCCCCGCATTTCTGGCATCTTGTCTTTTTCGCGCAGGCAAGTTCAAGTATCTGCGCATGTTCCCTGCATCTGGGACAGACTATAACTCCAAAGGGTGGCATGCTTGCTCCTTATTCATAATGTATCCAGTAGGTATTACCTATATATACTAGCTGTATAAATGATTCAGCGTCCGGGATGAGAATATGATACGCAGGGTGACCTTAGACGATGTTCCTTTTTTAGTGAAGGTCGAAGAACTGTCTTTTGATGTGCCATGGCCTGACTTTCTTTTCAAGGCCCATCTTAACAATCCGGGCTTTGTGGTATACGAGCGGGAAGGCAATATCCTGGGCTATGCCATGATCGGTGATTCCAAAGGGAAGGCTCATCTCCAGAACATTGCCGTACACCCTCAGTTTCGCAGGCAGGGCATTGGTACGGAGCTCCTTGAGTGGTGCATAGATCTTGTTAAGTTATATGGATATCGCGTGATGGTTCTGGAGGTTGGGCAAAAGAACACAAGCTCACAGGCTTTTTACGCAAACTACGGCTTTAAAAAAAGTGGCACCGTTGCAGGTTACTATCTGGATGACGATGCGATCATTATGACCAGGAAAATATGATCCTATATCTGTTTGCGGGATGTTCATTGATTTTATCTGCCAAACCGCCTCTGTCTTTTCTGGAAGTCCCTGATTATTCTCAGGATGTCTAATTTCCTCATGTTACGCCAGTTAACGTCCGTAAAATAGAGCTCTGAATATACTGCCTGCCAGATCAGGAAATCTGACAGGTGCTTGCCGCCGGAACGGATGAATATGTCCGGCTCGTGCTTTACCTTCAGCCGGGATTCGATAGTTGCTTCCGTGATATCTGAAGGCGATATCCTGCCTTCCTTCACATCCGAAAGGACGGACAGTACAGCTTTAGTGACCTCTTCCCTCCCCCCGAATCCTACGGAGATGTACACCAGCAGTTCTGTGGCATCTCTTCTGGCACTGAGTTCGCCATCGGCGGTGTAAATCTCAAAACCGAGTCCCTGAGGCATTTTTGACAGCACTTCGGAGAGTTTCCGTGTGAGCTGTCCGATAATCTCTGTCCTGAGTTGCTCTTCCGTATCCAGCACATCCACATAGATACTTGTGATCCTGATGTCAAGCTGCCTGCACCAGGATATGTAGTCCCTGAGCTTTACAAAACCTCCCGGATGAAGAAGGTCAGTCTCGGAAAGTACCAGGGACACATGCTCCGGTACTTTTGCCGAGGTTCTGGTTATCTGTTCCAGGAGGTACTTTTCGTAGAAAGAGGTGATAATGTTCATAGTGTCCTGAAGATGCTATCTCATCTTAAGCCGGTCATTTTGCAGTGGAAACTATCTTTACGACATCGCCGTTGTTAAGCTCGTGTTTTTCCCCAAGGCGCATCTTGGTCTTCGCATCGACTGCGTAGAGGAACCTGTCGCCTATGTCCGAGTGTATCTTATAGGCAAGGTCATGGGCTGTTGAGCCTTTCTTCATGAGGAATGCATCCGGCAGCACCCTGTCATTCTTATCTGACCACTTTCCTTCATCTTCCACGGGATATACGATTATGAGCTCAAGCAGTTCGAACACAGCTCTGTTGATACATTCCTGGACGCCTGTGCCGCCTGTCTTTTTGAGTAGCGAGCGCACGCTTTCCAGACCTTTTTTCTGTGCTGGTGTGAGGTTTTCCTTGAGTATGACGAAGTCTTCATCCCCGGAGTTGTATTTGATGGCTCCGCCTTTTGATGCGGATTTGAGTACGATCTCGGCGGCAGCGCTTGTAGGGACTACTATCTGGTCCAGTGCCTTGAGGTTGCTGACAAACTTCTCCGGTGCTATGTCCTCTTTGTTGGCTGCGATCATCATGGGCTTGCTGATCATGCGCATGACGTCACAGAGGCTGATGAGGTCTTCGTCGGTCCATTTGATGTGGCTGTGGTCAAGCTTGCACTCTGAAAGCGAGCATATGACCTGGTATTCGTCCACTCCTGCTCCTGCAAGCTGGTCGGCGAGTACTTTCTCGATCTTGAGACCTTCGGCCTGGATCTTGCGTGAGAGCTTTTCCCAGTTGCGTTTGAGGATGCCGAACATCCACATGGTTATCTCGTGGTTCAGGAAGTCGATATCTTCCAGAGGGTCATGGCTTCCGATGTCTATGGGATTACCTTCGATATCGGTACCTCCGGATGCATCTATCACGTGGATGATGGCTTGCGCCTGCCTCAGGTCGTCCAGGAATGTGTTCCCAAGCCCCTTGCCCAGATGTGCATCCGGTACGAGTCCTGCTACATCGATGAGTTCTACGGGTACGTATCGAATGCCTTCAACACAGTGTCCGCAGCGTTTGGGCCGTGCGACACAGGGACATTGTGCACGTACATAAGTGACTCCGCGGTTGGCGTGGATGGTGGTGAAAGGGTAATTCGCTATCTCCACGTCCGCCATTGTGGCGGCCTTGAAGAATGTGGATTTTCCCGAATTGGGTTTTCCTGCAAGTCCTATGGTCATTGACATGCTTAACTAATCACTGTTGCAGGATTTAACTGTTATCAATGCTTTCCCCTCTCACCCGCAAGTTCAATATCCTCTCAGGCAATAATCTTTATATCTAAGCAGGACATTAGAACACGAACCAAGTGTCCCGGTAGGGTAGCGGATATCCTTGAGGCCTGCGGAGCCTTAGACCCGAGTTCGATCCTCGGTCGGGACGTAAATTTCTTCTTATTTTTGTTAAGGAAATAGTTTTTTGAGTTTATAAGCTACTTATTCTATATCTAAAAATGATACCTCATATTCAAACTAAGTGAAGAAATAAATATAAATGTTGAATTAAATATTGTGAAAAATGCTAAAAGGTATTAGGCCTTACTTTGAATTGCTATTGTCAATGCATTTGTTTACAGCTAATTGGAAAAAACATGATTAGCTGTCCTATTTTGTGCTAATTCCGTCACTACTTTTCTTCATTTTTAAGCTTCCAACTAACTTGAAAGAATCATATTTCATTTTAAATCCATCTAATGTAAGTTTTTTCACACTTTTTTTATCTAACTATGTTCACAGCAGTTCACAACACTTCGCTGGCAATTTTTTATCTTATTTTATTGTCTGTTTTTTAATTTTCAATTTCGAGACAAAAAAACGTGATTTCTACGCATATTCCATTTTTATGTTTCTAATTCTACCTTGGTTAATATCAATAATCTCCTTAAACACAATTGTTCTACAAACAACTTATCAGGGATTTTCAGGAATAGTTAGCTCTATGTTTGGCTATTTGGCATATTCGTTGTATAAATTCTTGAAAAAATATTGCTGTGGAACTATAAAGATTACTTCTCTTTATTTACTCGTTATCCTGAACCTTTATATGATTCTCGGAAATATTCCCTCTGAAATGTTTCACTCTATATTGATACTAACAATTGCTGTATTTTTAATCTTTCTACAAAAGGAAACCTTTAAAGAAATAGTGCAAAATCGTTTTAAGATTAAAAATTGGTTGAGAAAACTATCTATGTTTCAGCAGTTATATCTTACTTTGGTATTGCCTTTCACTATAGTTTCTATATTTGTTCTTCCAATTTTAGTTCCTCAGAATATCCTACAAAACGGTGTCATAATTAACTCACTCGCTCACTATATAGGTTATTTTTTTGGAGTTTTTGTACCTTTGGTTTTTTGTGCTATTACAAGAATCCTATCGCTTAGAAAAAATTCATCGATTGGAACGTCAAAATAAAGTGAGTAGGCTTGATTTGAGTTGAACCCTATATAACAATCCCTGCTCAATTCTAAGAAAAGACTGGCTTGGGAAAGACACCGCTAATAACGCTCTTTTTATGGGATATCCTCTCTAAGCAAAATCTTGCCAATTCCGTTTATTTATATAGATTTTTCACTATTCTACTACGCATGAACGATCCAGACATTGACACATATATTCAAGAGGCCGAAGAGATCGAAGAAATGTACATGGACCTGCTGGAAGGTACGACCCAGAAAAGGATGAGGTGTGTTGATGACGGTTCTTCGGGATTGCCGAATGTCGAATATAAGGTCTGTATCATCAATTCCAAGAACGAGCTGCTGCAACATGCCCTTTTGAGGAAATATGAGGTCTGGTATGAAGCCTGCCGAAAGCTTGCTCTTCAATATTTGGGCAGGGGCAGGGGAGCGAAGTATGAGAGTTTCACGGGGATGTACGGGAGGATATTGAGCCTGATCGATCTGAAAGACCCTGACACCAACTCTAATGAGAAAAAGCACTTAAAAGAAGGATTCACCTCCGGTTTTGATGCCCAGGTCCGCATGCTGCACACAATAGAGCCTATTATCACCTTAAGTAAGAACAACTACAAGAGAATGATAACGGCAGATCTGGTGAATTCCGGACTTGAAGAAGCTGAAAGTTTATATCAGCAAGGATCTATCCGCCAGGCAGGTATTATTGCAGGTTTTGGTCTTGAAAGATACTTAAGGGCATTGTGCGAAGTGAACGGGATTGTATTGGAACCTGAAGACACAATGGTCACAATGGCTCAAAAACTTCTTGGATCCAATAAGCTGCATGACCATGATTCACAAATCCTCGGATCTATGGATCATCTCGCAACTTTAAGGGATAAATGCACCCATCCGGATGAAGAGCCGCAGGAAGACGAAGTCCGGGAATTGATCGAAAGGACCAGGGAAATAATGTTCCTGGCTTTTTGCTGAATAGAATTATATTTTCCCCGCCACCTCTAACATATATACTCCTCCATATTTCCCATACCTCACATTAATATCTAATTAACTCAATATAATATTTCAAGGGATTATTATCCTGTGTACGGCTGAAGATGATTCATACCAGTACGAAAGACATGGATGCAATAACCTTTGACGGCTCATGCACACCGAATCCGGGAGGTTGCATGGGGTTAGGTTGGGTTGTAACTTTACAGAACAACTCCTTCTCAATACTCGGAAACGACCGGCTTGATAAAGACAACAGCAACAGCGCTCTTTTTGCAGAATATCTCGCCCTTAAGAAGGGCATGCTTGAATATGTCAGGGCTGAGGGGCAGGGACCTCTGGTTGTTATGGGGGACAGCCAGACGGTGATCTACCAGCTGCGGGGTATTTACCCTGTCATGAATGATGACATCTGGAATATCTACCGGGATATTGTCGCTATCATCCGGGAGTATGAGCTCGATGTTCATTTCCGCTGGGTGCCCAGAGCACAGAACCAGCAGGCTGACCGGCTGTCAAAGACCAAGGGGAAGGTTCGCATACTCTACCCGGATGACCGGGAGTTTCTCATCTCTTTGGAGGACGCTCCGGTATCGGGAAATCTCAGGCAGAAGATAGCCCGGATGAACTCCATACCATTTCCCGCTAATTCCATGTTCAAAGGCTTACATACGGCCTCAAGGGACATACTATCCGACAAGGGCCTCTTCGAACTGCAGGCAATGGCCGGGGACAAGGCTGTGAGGATGGTTGCTGAAGCATTCCCTGGAAAAAAGGAGAGAAGCAAACATTATCAGGCGCAGGCACTCCGGTGGATGCTCAGGGGCCTTGCAATGGACCTTGCAATCCATAAAATGAGATTCGATATCCTGAATAACAAGAAACAAGGCAGCAACAGCAGCGCCGACAAGACTAAAAACCGCAACTCCCGGTCCAAAAAGAAGGTGAAAGCCTCTGGAGCCAAATACTATCTGAACAGGAGAACTTACGCATTCTAAATAACCTTCAAGTATGATCCCAAAATCAAAAAAATGAGTGCCGAACTCACTCATTCCTGCGCCTGAAGATAAATGCCAGTCCTATTATCGCAGCCATGGGCAAGGCGATTGTCGGGAACTCCGGTATATCGTTTGTCATACGCACCAGGCCGGCATCCCAGGTATAGTCTTCTTCACAGTTTGCAAGGTTTGTGCATTCTGTCAGGCCTGTTACTGGATCAGCATCACTGTCAGTGGCATAGTGTCCTATGTCTGCAAGAGTGAATTTCCATCCGGCCGGGAGCACGAACTCTATGTAATAACTCTGGTAATTGGCAGGTATGTCTTCAAAACAATAGGATCCATTTTCATCGGTTGTAGCTGTTGCAACAGGGATCATTGTACAACATTTATAAAGGTTCACCGTCACGCCTTCCACGCCAGGCTCTCCCTCATCCTGTATCCCATTGAAGTTTATGTCTTCCCACACACGATCGCCAATCTTTCCAACTTCGCATGGTCCGGAATTAGCCAAAGCCTGGGATGCTGATGCTATCAGCAAGGTTATGACGATCAATGCAATCCCGAGTGATCTCAATCTATACGTTACACTATTCGTACTATTTTTCATCATATTTCACCACCACTTTTTAGGAAATAGGATATTTCCCATTAATTTGCAAGGCGTTCTTCTATAAGAATGTTCCTAAATTAAGTTAAGTAACAGCGTTACATAGGCTTGATCTGTCCCGGCTCAGAATCTTTTGATTGCCATATATCTGGGGGCTTTGTTCACCCGACTTCCCGATATTTATGGAATCAATATTCTCTGACGTGAATAAGTGCGAACTGCACTGAAGTTTACACAATTCTTTAATAAGTACACTCCCTAGATGTACTGAGAACAACAAGAGGTGTGATTTATGAAGAAATCCTTGATCTATATTTCAATAGGGCTGCTGGTTATCAGTTCGCTCTTTGTATCAGGTGCAATGGCAGATGGCAGAATGCCTTTGATCCAATCGCTCAACACAGAAGTAAAGATGGTCTCCTCTGCAGGCTCCGGTGTATCTTCCGAGCCTGCAAATGCAGGAGACATGGCCATCTCCACGGATATGGTGATCTATCCTTATCCTTACGGGGAAATGAGCAAAATTGTCGTAAAACCAAGTTATACTAATGTGAGGCTGCAGCCCGGCGAGAGCAGGGAGATAAAGGTCAGTGTCACCAACAGGGGAGATGAAACCGCTTCCATCGATCCGACACTGGTCATCCAGCCCTACACCCAGAACTATCTCAAGGATGAATGGGTAGTCGTAACACCAGCATCCTCTGAACTTGCGCCGGATGCAAAACAGGAGTTCCTTGTCAGGATAAGCATTCCCAAAAATGCAGACCTGGGGTACTATTATGCAACCCTGGTCTTTGGGGAGTTTGATGCACAGAACTACACTATGTATCCTGTGTACGGCGGCTCCCTGGAGATGTCAATAGATGTCTGGACCCCTCCAAGCGTCCAGATCGGGACAACCTACATCAATGACCGTGTTGAGGCAGGCAGCAGTTATGACTATGAAGTCAAGATAACCAACGTGGGTAAGCAGGATATTGCAATGGACCCCGAAGTACTCATAAACAATATCTATTATGCTGAGGCTGTGTCTTCTGTCAGGTATGGAGGTGCTTCAATGGCTGTAATTGATGAGAGTGCCATCACGGTGGATGCCCCTTCTGTAATCAAGGCCGGTGAAACGGTAATTGTAAAAGTAAGGCTGGACGTACCTCAGGATGCAACTGGCTCTTTCAGCGGTACCATTGATCTTGGGATAGACGATCCGGCCCTGCGTGACTGGCAAGGCCAGGTGCAGCTGTACTTCACAGTATGGGAGCAGCCCTCTGAAGCTTTCGTCAGGGAGTTCACCACTTACACTGACGGTACAATGAGGATAGAGATCACGACAAGCGTATATGATTATGGTATCTATGGTACCAGGTCATCCAGTCTGTCTCCTTCGTTCGAAGTCTCAATGATGCAGGGTGGCCAGCAGGTAGATATGCAGCTCGTCAGGACAACTACAAAGGGACAGGTCACCTACGGTACAAGCCCTATGGAGCCGATGACCTCCCCCGCATCCTTTGGTTATCAGAGCACTGGTACTGTTTATACTGAAGTCTATGAGGTCTCAGGTGCCGCAGGCGAATGGACACTGAGCATACTTCCTGTAAATGCAGATAACTTTGAGTACAGCATTACCACGGGTGATATGGACTGAGACGGGGTAGATGACCCTGTCCTCTCTCCTTCATCCTCTTTTTTGATGTGGTTCATTCTGACTTTAATTGATATTGTTTTCAACAGGAGATGGCCTGATGAGCAGATATGTATGTCCCGGAAATGTGAGAATAATGATTGTTTTTACTATATATTTATTTATAATAATGTCTGTGGTTTTTGCAGGATTGATAACTAATTAAAAATATTAGTTCTATTCTTTCAGTCATGAATTTTTATGTTTTTGATGATGCGCAGCTATTATAATAGATAAGTATTTATATTTATTTTTCTAATTAGATATTATAAATTGTTCATTTCAGGAGTATTGCATGAACAAAAAAGATGAAACTACTTTCAATGAGTTTAAGGAAATATTCCATCGGTATCTTGACACAGATAATCTTTCTGACCAGGAATTCCTTCTCCGGCACGATATGATCCAGTTCATCAAGAATGCTTGTATAAGGAGTCTCGTGGTCTGCTAGGCCTGGCTTCATCCGGGTAATGGCAGGTCCTGGGAAATTTTAAGGGGATAAATATCCTAGTCCCTGGAGGGTCTATAGCTCCTGCAGCCCTTCTTTAACTTTTACTGATGTACTGAAACCAACAAGAGTACTTTCGGACAAAATGCTTATTTGCATTGCCTACCATCTTTTAATCAGAATAAACTTCATGCAACGGGGTATATTATTATGGGTAAGCCAGCTATCTTTCTTGAGAAATCAAAGAATAATACGTTCAGATCATACGACATTCCTCTGCTGATGAAGAGCCTGCATCAGGATGCGAGGCAGGGTGTCATAGATCTGAATGATGATGATGTCCAGTGGTTCAGGACATATAGTTTTGCTCTGCAGCAACTGGAGCTTAATACGGGCGGCAAGTCTCCGAACTTTAATGAAAGTGAAAGGGGAGGGACCATCGAAGATTTCGGTAAAGTCAAGGCCATGGTGGATGAAATGGAAAGTTCGCTCGTGATAACTAACGTAGGCTGGAATGCGGGAGCTAATTCTCTTTTCAATGCCCCGAATCCAGGTATGTCCTTTTTCAACATCCCTGATCCGGCACGTTACAGGCAGCATGTGTATTGCCTTATAGGTGCACATCTGGACAAGTTATACAACAGGCCCTGATCTATTTTATCTTCTATTTCTTATTTTAGTCTTGGATACTGACCGGTTATCTTTATATAGAACTGCTTGCATTTAGATTGAGCAGCATGAGTATCCCGGATACTTGATGGCAACTAACACTAACTTTCTACAGCGGTAGAATGATTCATGATTATAAGGAGGTTATAATTTGGCAGGACAGCCCAGGTTCGTTTCAGGAAGCAACAGCAGGAGATCAGGCGGAAGAGATGCGCAAAGCATGAATATCCTTGCAGGTAAAGCCGTAGCAAAGGCAGTAAGGACCACCCTTGGCCCCAAGGGTATGGACAAGATGCTTGTAGACTCATTAGGTGACATTGTGATCACTAATGATGGTGCAACGATTCTCAGGGAAATGGATATCGAACACCCGGCAGCAAAAATGGTGGTCGAGGTCTCAAAGACCCAGGACGACGAGGTCGGCGACGGTACTACTACAGCAGCCGTGCTTACAGGAGAACTTCTCGCAAAAGCTGAAGAGCTTCTCGAGAAAGGCATCCATCCCACAATAATCGCCTCAGGATACAGGCACGCTGCAAAGAAATGCGCTGAGATCCTCGAAACGATCACAATAGACGTTTCCAAGGATGACAGGGAAACACTGAAAAAACTTGCCAAGACCGCCCTTACAGGTAAAGGCGAAGGCGAGTACAAGGAATTCCTTGCAGATATCGTTCTCGATGCTGTTATCTCGGTTGCCGAGGAAACAGATGATGGTACCAAGGTCGATGTCAGTGACATAACCATCGAGAAGAAGGAAGGTGGAAGTATTCTTGACACGGAACTGGTTCCTGGTCTTATTATTGACAAAGAGCGTGTCAGGCCAAACATGCCAAAGAAGATCGAAAATGCGAAGATCCTGCTGGCGAGCTTTGCAATAGAGTTCCATAAGATCGAAAAGGATGCAGAGATCAAGATCACCTCTCCAAACCAGATGCAGCTCTTCGTAGAGCAGGAAGAGAGAATGGTCAAGGAGATGGTTGACAAGATCATCGCAAGCGGCGCAAATGTTGTGTTCTGCCAGAAGGCCATTGACGACCTTGCACAGTACTATCTTGAGAAGGCTGGTATCTATGCATGCAGAAGGATTAAGAAGAGCGACCTCCAGAAGCTGGCAAAGGCAACAGGAGCGACCCTCTTCCAGGATGTCACTGACATCAGGCCCAGTGACCTTGGAGCTGCCGAAATTGTAGAAGAGCGTGACGTTAACGGTGCCAAGATGACCATCCTCACCGGATGCAGGGAAGAGAAAACAGTCTCCCTTATACTCCACGGTGGTACAACGCACATCGTTGATTCACTCAAACGCGCACTCAATGATGCATTATGTGTTGTGGGTGTAGCGCTGGAAGACCGGAAGATTGTCGCAGGCGGTGGCGCTCCGGAGATCGAGCTTGCACTCCGGCTCAGGGAATACGCAGCAACTCTCAAGGGCAGGGAACAGCTTGCTGTCAGCAAGTTTGCAGAAGCCTTCGAGATCATTCCTCAAACCCTTGCTGAAAATGCAGGTCTGGACGCTATTGATATGCTTATCGAACTGCGTTCCCAGCACGAGCAGGGCAACAAGAATGCAGGTCTTAATGTTTACACCGGTCAGGTAGTGAACATGTACGATATGGATGTCCTTGAACCTCTCAGGATCAAGACCCAGGCTATCAATGCTGCAACAGAGGCAACCGTAATGATTCTCAGGATTGATGATGTGGTTGCAAGCTCCAGGAAGTCAGGAATGCCTCCTGGAATGCCCCAGCCTGACATGGGTATGTAATTTTCCAAAAAGTCCATTTGTATATAGTGCCGGTACTCCGGCACACTTATATTTTTTGATTCCGGCTGTTTTGTTTTGATTTTCACAAATCCTTTTCAGACCTTTTCAGGTTGTATTGTAAACCCATATCTTTCTATTTTGTTTCAGAGATAAGTTTTTTATACCATGTAAACCATGTGAAAAAAAAGGTTGACAATGCTTGCGTACTCTGTATTGCCTGTGTTCAGATGAAGCTTTGCAGTTTTATGCAGTCTGTGTTGCTCCTTATTGTAAACCTCTGTGAGATGTATCGTACCGAACCTGGGAACCAGGAAGACGATGGACCGGAGGTAGGCAGAAGGAGTGAAAGGAACATATAAAAAAGGAGCATAACTGTGAATGAAAGTTACCTTCAAGAAAATCACTATCAGAGCGACATAAGGAAAATGGCACTGGCCTCCCTTTTTGCTGCGCTGATAGCTGTAGGGGCATTTATAAGGATACCCATTCCCATCAGCCCTGTCCCGGTAACTCTGCAGGTACTTTTCATATTCCTTGCAGGGGCAATGCTCGGTGCACGATGGGGTCTTGTGAGTGTAATAGTCTACCTGCTGCTGGGTATTGTAGGACTGCCCGTATTCTCAGGTGGTTCCTCGGGTATTGGCGTGCTTTTAGGGCCCACAGGTGGCTATCTGGTGGGTTTTGCAGTTGCTGCTCTTGTTATCGGTGCATTCTCTGAGAAGTTAGGCACTTCCAGTGTACTCAAAAATGCTGTATTCATGTTTGCAGGGCTGCTTATAATATATCTGTTCGGTGCAAGTTACCTTATGTATGTTGCACAGATATCAATGGACAGCGCGATAGTATTGGGTGTTCTCCCCTACCTGCCAGGGGATCTGCTGAAACTGGCCCTCTCTTCATTTATAGTTGCAAAATACCCGGTTGAATGACCCTTATGATTGAGATAAGCAACCTTCTCCACAGTTACCCGGATGGGACTCCTGCGCTGAATTCAGTGAACCTGCACATTGGCAGAGGGGAATTCGTTGTAATTGCAGGCAGGAACGGCAGCGGTAAGTCTTCTCTGGTCCGGCATATCAACGCTTTGCTCCTGCCGTCCGGAGGTTGTGTATCTGTCAATGGGTTGTGTACATCACAGAAGAAACACCATCCTGACATTCGCAGGACAGTTGGCATGGTCTTCCAGAATCCGGATTCGCAGTTTGTCGGGATGACCGCTGAAGAGGATGTAGCTTTTGGCCCGGAGAATCTGGGTCTTCCTCCTTCTGAAATAAGGGAGCTTGTGGAAATGTCCCTGGAGACGCTAGGTATTTCCGAACTTCGGTCCCATTCCCCAAGATCCCTGAGCGGTGGACAGAAACAGAAAGTTGCAATTGCAGGCGTGCTTGCAATGGAACCTGAGTGTATTATCTTTGATGAAGTCACCTCCATGCTCGACCCATTCTCAAGAAAAGAAGTGCTTGATACTGTAAAGCGCATCCATGCAAAAGGCACTACTGTAATTTATGTTACTCACCGGCTTGAAGAAGCTATGAATGCTGATCGTCTGGTCATCATGGACTCAGGCAGGGTTGTAGCAGATGCATCTCCGCGTGATGTGTTCCTACATCATGATCTTGAAAAGTATGGCATTGAACTGCCCCCGGTTGTGGCACTTTCACTGATGCTTTCAAAAGCTGGTTTTCCTGACATCGGACTGGCTCTTACAAAGGATGAACTGCTGGAGGCTCTGTGTCCATAGATGTCAGGAATCTGACCTTTAGATACGATCGGGGTACTTCTCTTGAGAAGACCTCTCTTGAAGATGTCAGTCTTTCCATCGACAAAGGTGAGTTTGTTCTCATTGGCGGTGAGATCGGCTCTGGCAAATCGACACTTGTCCGACATTTCAACGGTCTGCTCAAACCTTTTTCAGGGCAGGTGACAGTCGATGGCATGGCCGCACACGAGAAAAAAGTGAAGGCCCGGGTAGGTGTGCTTTTCCAGTTCCCGCAGCAACAACTGTTTGGTAGGACCGTTTTTGAGGATGTGGCCTTCGGACCGCGGAATTTTGGATACAGGGGTAATGAACTGGACTTGCAGGTGCATTCTGCCCTGGAGCTCCTCGGGCTTGGCAAAGAAATATATTCCGTTTCCCCTTTTCGCCTGAGCGGAGGCCAGATGAGGTTGGTTGCCATAGCAGGCGTTCTGGCCTCCAGGCTGGACTACATTGTCCTGGATGAGCCTTTCTCCGGACTTGACGCTGAGAACAAAAAAATCCTTTTGTCTGCGTTAAGGCACCTGAATTCAAGGGGAACCTCTGTTATCGTGGTATCCCACAGGATGTCCGACCTGCTCTCTGTTGCAGACCGGGTTTTCCTGCTCGATCAGGGAAATCTTGTATTTGGCGGAACCCCTGCTGAATATGTAAAACATGCACCTTCTCATCTTCCCGAAATAACATGCCTTATGAAAGAATTGCGCAGGAAGGGTTTTGACGTAAGGGGTGACATTTTCAATATAGATGATGCCTTCAGTGAGATTTCCCGCGTTTTAAACACAAAGGAGGCAGTGAGGAGATGAACACTCTTTTCTTCAGGTACGTTCCGGGTAACTCTATAGTTCACAGGCTCGACCCCCGGGTAAAAATAGCCGGAATGCTGATAGCAAGTATCAGTATCTTCATCTCTTCATCTCTCAGGGAAATGGCTGTCGTAGCCCTTGTATTCTTTTTACTGGCCCTGATTTCATCCATATCTGTCAGGGTCATCCTCAGTGCAGTCAGGCCGATGTTAATGTTCCTGGGTATTATTTTCATCCTACAGCTTTTCCTTACTGAAGGGAATCCTCTGTTCTCCCTGGTGGGCCTTGATGCCACCTACGAAGGACTTGCCCTTGGAGTTCTAATGAGCATGCGATTCCTTTTCCTGCTGATGTTCGCTTCACTTCTCACGGCCACCACAGCTCCATCGTTAATGACAACGGGAATAGAAAAAATGCTCCGCCCTCTGCCTCTGAAGAGGCTGGGGATCTCATCTTTTGACCTTGCAACCATGATGTTCCTGTCATTACATTTTGTACCCCTTCTTTATGGAAGTTTCAGTCATCTCCGGGATGCACAGGTCTCACGTGGCCTGGATATGGCTCGAAATCCTTTCAAAGCTGTGTATTCTCTCTCTGTCCCGATGGTCCGCACCGCTTTCATCTCTGCAGAAGAAGTGGCTGTGGCCATGGAAAGCCGCTGCTATCAGGGGGTAAACCGCAGTTCCCTTAATGAGCCTGTGATGCAGAAAAATGATCTTGCAGCTTTACTCGTTTTTGGTATTGTGATGTTCTTACTGGTTTAAGGGCCATTTTGCCTGCATGCCTGTTTATGCCCCGGTACACATAAATACATGCACATATGTTCATATATTCATGGCTGAAAATGTCGAGCATGTATGTGCTGATAAAAAATCGATATCCCTTTTATCGCAAAACGTTCCTTCCGAAGAGGAACTTTGCAGGATGTGCAATATCTTTAGTGCCCTCCAGTCCGAAACCCGCCTGAAGATACTGTTCCTGCTTTCCCGGGGCGGCCTCTGTGTCAAGGAACTTGAACAGGCACTCAGTATCTCCCAGCCCGCCATCTCCCACAGCCTGCGGACACTTCGCCAGCTTGATCTGGTGCGTGTGAAAAAAGAAGGCAGATTTGCAGTCTACCATATTGCTGACGAACATGTGCAGACCTTTGTTGAAATGTGCAGGAAGCACGTCTCTGAGTGTGAATGATCATGATGGGAACTATCTTCGCTGCATTTACAGGAATTGCGATGGAATCCTGGCGCCTCTTTGTGGAAATGGCTCCATATCTCTTTCTTGGATTTGTGATAGCAGGTATTCTGCATGTGTACATTCCTGAAAGACAAATCATGAAGTATCTTGGCAATTCCGCGGGAAAGATCAGGTCGGCGTTGCATGCAACATTGCTGGGTATTCCTATACCTCTCTGTTCGTGCGGTGTAGTTCCCACTGCGCTATCCCTGCAGAAGAAGGGTGCTACAAAGGGTGCCACTTTGTCCTTCCTTATATCCACTCCTGAAACCGGTGTGGATTCAATTACTATAACCTATGCCCTGCTTGACCCTATAATGACAGTGTTCCGCCCGCTGGCAACTCTTGTAACAGCTCTCTCGGCAGGGATTGCAGAGAATTTCCTCAATCACGAAGAACCTCATCTCCCTGAAAAAAAAGTAGCTGATAAAAAGAACATCCTAATGATGCAGCCTTCAGTACCTTTGACTGCATGCAGTGATGCATCCTGCTCCTGCCAGCCTTCTTCTGTAAAAGATAGTGTCCTTTCCGGACCTGCCCGCTTTAAAGAAGGCCTGAGATATGCCTTTGTCGAGCTTCTGGGCGACATCTCAAAATGGCTGGTAGTTGGCATAATTCTTGCAGGCATCATATCATATGCAGTTCCCTATGAGCTTGTGAGCTCTTACCTGGGCGGTGGCATTACCTCTATGATGTTCATGCTAATAGTTGGTATCCCCCTCTACATCTGCGCCACGGCCTCCACACCGCTGGCTGCAGCTCTCATAGCAAAAGGAATGAGCCCTGGAACAGCATTCGTTTTCCTGCTTGCCGGACCTGCAACCAACGCGGCAACTATTACAATGGTAACGAAATTTCTCGGCAAAAAAAGTGCTGCAATCTACCTTGGAACAATAGCAATTTGCTCATTGGGCTTTGGGCTACTGCTTGACCTGGTATATTTCAGAATGGGCATCGAGGCAAGTGCTGTGGTCGGCAGTGCAAGCGAGATATTACCGGAACCGGTGAAGATTGCATTCGCACTGGCACTTATTCCGTTCATCGTGTACGGTATATCCAGAAAGCAGTGCAGGCAGTAAAGCTGCATTAAGGCTTTACTTTTTTCCGATAAGGACCTCGGTAGATTTAACTATTGCAAAGACCTTGTCCCCCGGCTGGATATCAAGCCTTTCGACAGCCTCGCTGGTAATGATGGATGTCAGGACAGAGGACTCGATCTCAAGTGTTATCTTTGAGACTAGTCCTTCACGCTCCACCTTAGTCACTTTACCCGGTATCCTGTTACGTGCGGATATCTTCAGCCCGATATTCTCCCAGGAGCCTTCGTCTTTCATAGTATCTTCAAGGAACTCCCTGTTGTGCTCATACTCCCGGATAAGATGGCGCCCATCCTCTGTCAGGAAAGTGCCCTGGTCCTTACCTCCTCGTACGGTTGTCACAACGTCCTTTCCCAGTCTTTCGCTCATTGTATTGAGCACATTCCATGCATGCTTGTAGGAGATATCCAGTTTCCCGCAGGCTTTTCTGAGAGATCGTTCCTCATCAATTGCTTTGAGCAAAGCTACTTTCCCTGCACCGATAAGCGGCTTCCCTTCCGATGTCAGCCATACCTTTGTTTTTGTTTCCATATCCTTCATCTAACACTCTTTCATTTGAGGTCTTCTTCCTCGAATATAAATAGTTCGTCAATGCTCGTTTGCAGGCATCTTGCAACCTTGCAGGCAAGTTTGAGTGAGGGATTATATTTGCCTTTCTCAAGGAATCCAATGGTTTCCCTTCTTACCCCCACAAGAGTGGCCAGATCTTCCTGTGTCATATCGTATCTCGCCCTCAGTTCTTTTATCCTGGTCTTCATCTTTGCCTCTTGATCACTCAACATCACCTTTTCTGAAGAGGTACCACTGGAAACCTTTTGCAGTGATCGCCATTACAAGGATAAGCATTCCCAGTACCCTATTCAGAAAAAAGGCAGTCCACACTTTCTGAGATCACAGGTGGCAGTCCTTACGGGGCCTCAACCATTGCAGGCAGCGGCCCGGACACACGGCTCCCGAGCGAGAATGAGCTGGCGATAGCGCGTTTCCAGGGTAGGCACGTGGCGGAGATCACGAAGAGGCTGGTGGGGGAGTGGCAGCCCTAAAATACTTAGTTTTAAAAACGTACAACTCTTTTTAATTCCAGATTAGATGTGCATTGTCTTTTATAACTTCAGACATCCTTGAAGTTTAAGCAAAGTATATACCGTCCTGTTCCATTCTTTCTATCATAAACAATATTCCTGATATAATGTCGGGTGTGGTAGAAAAATGATACTAAAAATGAAAGGAACCAGACTTAAGTCCCAGTTACTTTGCATACTGATATTATTCTCCCTTTTCTCAGGGTGTATAGCTAACCAAAGCGAACTCTCCTCCAACCTCGCCGGTCCGTGCACCGGCCAGCTTGCAGACGCAGGTGATGAGTTCTTCATACTCGCTCCCAAAGTGCTCTTCTCCGGCGGTGAGAGCTCCATAACCATGGCGGCCTTTGAGAATGGCCAGCCAGTCAGCCGCTGCATCGAATATACCCTTGTGGATGAGGATAACAATGAGGTCCCGCTTGTCACCGCATCCACCACGGGTGCAGGAAACTCCGTAGCTTCCTTTGAAGTGCCTGATGTGAAGGAGGGGCGCTATGTGCTCACAGCAAGGCCGGCGGGCTATGAGCGCAATTTCACCGCCACGGTGGAAGTGGTAAGGAACAACCCGCTCTTCATCGAAACCGACAAACCTATCTACAAACCGGGACAGGCCATCCACGGCAGGATACTGTCCCTCAACAACAATCTGGTGCCTGTGGAACAGGACATCCTGGTCGAGATAACGGATGCAAAGGGCATC
Organism: Methanolobus sp.; assembly: GCF_030682845.1. GTDB lineage: Archaea > Halobacteriota > Methanosarcinia > Methanosarcinales > Methanosarcinaceae > Methanolobus. The sequence goes on from NZ_JAUXNK010000046.1 coordinate 25,739, forward strand.
AAAGTGTTCAAGGAGGAAATGAGCTCGAACGAATACGGAGTTGCCTCCTTTGACCTGCCCCTGGCCTCAGAGCTTAACCTGGGCACCTGGAAGATAAAGGCAAGTGCCGGAGATTCAATATCTAATGTGGATGTTCAGGTTGACAAGTATGTGCTTCCGAAGTTCGATGTCACTGTAACCACTCCGCAGGAATGGTTCCTTGTGTCGGATAAGATTACAGGCACTGTATCCTCTTCATACTTCTTCGGCAAGGATGTGGAAGGGGAAGTGCTTGTGGAAGCTTCCCGATATGTAGGTGAGTGGGAGCAGTATGCCACATATAATGCAAAGCTCAGCAACGGCTCCGTGGATTTCGAACTTCCCGCAGTGGGGTATGCTGCGGGCACTTACGGTGCAGGCGGGCAGGCAAGCCTGATGCTCAACGTGACTGTCACGGACACGGGCAACCATAGCGAGATCAGCAACAAGCTGCTGACCATAGCCGGGTCTCCCCTGTTGCTCCAGATCATTCCCGAATCAGATTACATCAAGCCAGGTATGCCATTGCAGGTGCTTGTGGTGACGAAGGACCCTGGAGGAAAGCCGGTGGACACTCAGGTAACCGTTGATATGACTTTCAGGGACGATTCCTATCGCGATACTGCAGACCAGCAAACCGTATCTACCAAAAACGGTGTTGCGCTCCTTACATACGATGTGCCTGAGTCCGCAATGCAGTGCTATCTCAACGCAGACGCAGACAATGCATATGCATACAAGGAATTGAACGCGGTTTATTCCCCAAGTGCAAGTTTCATCCATGTAAGCCAGGTCAGTGACGGTATCCCGGAAGTAGGGGATGTCATCACCTTCAGGGTGTATTCAACCAATCCGGGAACTGTGTTCTATGATGTGTTCGCTAACGGCAGGACTGTGTATTCAGGAACCAGCAAGGAACAGGATATCAATATACCTGTGACAATGCAGATGAGCCCGCAGGCAAAGGTCGTGGCTTACATGATCAACCCCAACAGCGAGGTTTCCGTGGATTTGCTGCCCTTTGACGTGCAGTTCTCTGCACAACTGGACCTGAAAAGCTCTTTTGACAGCGAGTCCGTGGAGCCGGGGAAAAACGTGAGCGTTGACTTTGATGCAGGAAGCAGGTCAATGATAGGCTTTTCTATCGTTGATGAGTCGGTATATGCACTGAGTGAAGGCAGGCTCAACCTGAAGCAGGTATTTGATGAACTCGAAAAGCGCTTCATGGTACCCCAGGTGGAATCCCATCCCTACTGGTACCGTGAGGGTGCCTATGAGATGCTGGAAAATGCCGGTGTGACAGTGATGGCATCCCCCGGAATCAGTGTCCCCAAATCTCAGAACAGCGCCGGGTGGGAGGCAGGTAATTTTGCAGGTTTTTTTGTTGACATGGATAAAGCCATGGCAGTTGAGATGGAAGCCCCTATGATGGAAGCTCCCATGGATGGAGGCATAGTTCTTGATGAAGCTGCTGCAGAAGATACAGGTTCAGGCGCTTCCCTTACTGAAGTCCAAAGGGTGCGCCAGTTCTTCCCCGAGACATGGGTGTGGATGCCTGACATGCTTACCGATGAGGAAGGACGTGCCAGTATTGAACTGACGGCGCCTGACAGTATCACTACATGGAGAGTGCATGCAGTTTCCTCGGGTCCTGAAGGCATAGGTATTTCAGAGGCAAAGCTGAGAGTGTTCCAGGACTTCTTCATCGACCCTGACCTGCCGTATTCGGTTATCCGGGGTGAGGAGTTCCCGGTGCAGATACAGGTCTATAATTACCTTGACAGGGAGCAGAATGTGAGGCTTACTCTCTCGGACGCCGAATGGTTCGATATAGTAGGTGATGATGTTCAGGAAGTGACAGTTGAGGCCAACAGTGTCGGTTATGCAAGTTTCACTATCCGGCCCACCGAGGCTGGGAGGAAGATTATCGAGATAACGGGCCAGACCACAGAGAAGGCAGATGCTGTCAGGAAGGATATTATCGTTGAGCCCGAAGGTGCCACGAGGGAGCTTGTGGAAAACGGTATCTTCAAGAATGGTTCTGTGATGCTGGATGTTACTCTTCCTGAAGGAATAGTACCGGATTCAGGAAAGGTGCTCGTGAGCTTCAGTCCGAGCATAGTGGCCCAGACCATCAACGGTGTTGACAACTTGCTGGGTATGCCCTATGGATGCGGGGAACAGAATATGATGCTCTTTTCCACTGATGTTGAAGTGCTCCGCTACCTTGAGGCCACAGGACAGGACAACCCCGGACTCAAAGCCAAGGCAGAGATGTACATAGTCACAGGCTACCAGCGGCAGCTGACCTACAGGCACAGTGATGGCTCCTTCTCCGCTTTCGGTGAAAGCGACCCTGAAGGCAGTCTCTGGCTGACGGCATTCGTGCTTTCCCAGTTCAGCGGGGCAAGGGACCTTACTACCATCGATGAAGGTATTCTTGCAGACTCAGATGGCTGGATAGAATCTCATCAGCTGGCCGACGGTTCCTGGGAGCCAGTGGGTTTTGTGATACACCAGGATATGATGGGTGGGGTCAGTGGCACCTATGCACTGACAGCCTATGTCACCCTGGCGCTTGATGATTATGGCTCAGCCAATCCGGCAGTGATGGCCGATGCCCGTAAGTATCTAGAGGACAACCTTGCAGGCCAGAAAGACCCCTATGCTCTTGCCATCGGTACTCTGGCTCTGCAGAAGTTAGACAGCCCGCTTGCGGATAAAGCCCTGAATGACCTGCTCGCCATCTCAAAACAGGACGACCATGGTACATACTGGGGTTATGGCGATGGACCAGTGTCAATGCCATACCAGCATCGCGGTTATGATTTCATGGTGCCGTCCAGCAAGAATGTCGAGACCACAGCCTACGCCACCCTTGCTCTGATAGATGCAAGGAACCCGGTAGCCAGTTCTTCACTGAAATGGATATCCGCACAGCGCAATTCCAACGGTGGCTTTTCCAGTACCCAGGATACTGTCATGGCCTTCAGGGCCTTAATGAGTGCCGCGACATCAGCAGGCAGGGATGTCGATGCAACGGTAAAGGTCATTGCAGACAACACTACTGTCAGGTCGATAGATGTGAACTCCCGGAACTTCGATGTAGTGCAGATCGTCGGGATCCCTGAGAATGCTTCACAGGTCAGGCTCGAAATGGAGGGCACAGGCGAGCTGAGTTACCAGCTGGTGAGGCGTTTCAATGTGATACTGCCGGAAGTCACACCGCAGAAAGAGATCGAACTTGATGTGAAGTACGACTCCACAAATGTAGCTGTGAATGATATCGTGAATGTGCAGACCCGTGTGAAGTACAACGGCATACGAGGCATCGACGGCCGGGAGACATCCAGCGGAATGATGGTCGTTGACATCGCAGTTCCCACAGGCTTCACTCCTGTGACATCAAGCCTCACGGCCCTTAAGGACGAAGGCGTGATAACCCGCTATGAAGTCGCAGGCCGCAAAGTGATACTCTACATCGATGACATGCAGCCGGGCGAGGAAATAAATTTCAGCATCCGGATGAAGGCATTGTTCCCGGTGAAGGCTATCGCACAGGAGAGCAGGGCGTATTCGTACTACAACCCGCAGGTGAGTGCAGAGGCAAGTGGGATGGATATGACCGTGGGGTGAATGATAAGAAGAGGGGGAAATCCCTTCTCCTACAAATTTATTAACAGCACTATTTCTCAATAAGTTTCATCGTCGCATACCCATCCTTTCCTGATCCACAGCAGGGTATGGGATATGATTCCCAGCACAGGCAACTCTATCAAAGGACCTATGACCAGTGCCAATGCTATCAGCGGCTCCTCCGGAAAGGCCGTGAGTGCGATTGCAAGCACTATCGGGGAGTTGCGTGCAAGAGTTGTGAGGTTCAGGCTGGCAGTGTCCTGGTAGGAAAAACGAAGATATCTTCCAACTATTTGACCTACAATGAACACTATTACAAAGAAGAGCAACACGGGAGTTATGAGCTTGAGCAATATCAGGGGATTCTGGACCAGGTATTCTCCCTGCGAAGCGAACATGGATATGATCGCAAGGTTCAGAAAAGAGAACTGCACATGATCCAGTTTCGGGAAAACCTTTTCTTCAAGCCAGTATTCTCCCTTTGCTTTTGGCAAGACAACTTTTGAGACCAGAGACAGAATAAAAGGGATAAAGAGCACAAGGATCACACTTTCAACCAGCAGGGAGGAATCGATGCTTGCAATGGTCCCTGCGAAGATAAACAGGTATAATGGTAGCAACGCCAGCTGCAGGATAAGGTTCATAGGTAAGATGGATGCGGAAAGTGATACATTACCGCGTGCAATACCTGTAAAAAGAAGGTACCAGTCAGTACAGGGTGTAACCATCAGCATGATAAAGCCAATCCATAAGGCGGGTGTATCCCTTAAGAACAGGAACCCGAGGGCAAAGGCCAGCAGAGGATTGAATATGAAATTAATGCTCCCGCTGACACCTGCAAATTTCCAGTTCCTGAAGGAATTCTGTAACAACAGACGCTAATATGATGAAAGATTGGTATTTTTCAATAGAGGCCATTAATTACACCCTGTTATTAGAATATTTGATATCTTACGACCAAAGTATCTATTTTCTTTAATCCTTCCCAGTTTTAAATAGCTTCTGCTGTCCTTGATTAATTGTCTTACAACAGAATGGGTGACACCTGCGGGTCTGTTGACACGCTTGTGCTGATCTTCATATTCCAGGGTGATAAGATAATCAATTATCCGCTGCACATCCTGCTAATAGCCATACCTTTGATACTCCATACATACTTTAATTCTTCATTGGATACATGGGAGCCAGGAAGCTCAGGATACTCTACCAGGAAGCTGCACCTTCTACATTCATTGGTGCCAGCAACTTCTTCGAACTGGCGGTGGCAGTGGCCCTGATATTGTTCGGCATAGATTCGGGGGCTACACTGGCAACGGTTGTAGGCGTGCTGGTGGAGGTACCTGTGATGCTGCATTTTGTAAGTATCATGAAAAGGAACAAGGCTAAGTTCCAGTTTGGGACAGGGTCTGACCTAAATACATAAAAATATTTGGAGCATGGTGTCTGTCCCCAATGCAAACACAAAAATAGTAACAGCCAGATAATTTGGGAAACAAACCATTCAACAGATCACCATGAACCAGATAACGCCTGCCATGCAGCAGTTTTACTCAGCCAAGGAGGAGCATGGGGATGCCCTTATATTTTTCAGGATGGGGGATTTCTATGAATCTTTCGGCGAGGATGCAAAGACCATTGCAAGAGAGCTGGAGATAACTCTCACTACCAGGGGAAGGGACAAGGATGGAAAGGACATGCCACTTGCGGGAATTCCTTATCATGCTATTGACAATTACCTGCCCCGGCTTATAAAAAAAGGCTACAAGGTCGCAATATGTGAGCAACTCGAAGACCCTAAACTGGCTAAGGGTGTCGTGAAAAGAGGTGTCGTACGCGTTGTCACGCCTGGTACTGCCATGGACCCTTCTATGTTTCCGGATGCCTCGAATAACTACCTTATGGCGCTGTACGGGGAAGGAAAGGATTTCGGTATCGCGTTCCTGGACATCTCTACAGGTGAGTTCCTGACTACCCAGCTTGCAGACAGTTCGCCCTATGACAGGATAGCAAGCGAAGCTGCACGCATGGGTCCCTCTGAGTGCATCATGCCGGCTGCCATGCTTGCCGATGAGAAACTGGTGGAGCGCATCAGGGAACTGAAGATAATCATTCACAAATACGAAGAAGACGCTTTCGTTCATGACTCTGCTGAGAAGGTGCTCAGGGAACATTTCAAAGTTTCCACACTTGAAGGTATGGGATGCAGCAGGCTTTCATTTGCTGTAAGTTCCGCGGGCGCAGCTCTTCAGTATGCCATAGACACGCAGATGAGGGAGCTATCACAGGTACAGCATCTCAAAACCTATTTTGATTCGGAGTTCATGGTGCTGGATGCCATCACCCTGCGCAATCTGGAGATAGTAAAGAATGTCAGGGGTGAAGGCAGCGACTCCACCCTGCTGAACGTGCTTGACTCGACAAGGACACCTATGGGTGGCAGGGTGTTGCAGAAATGGCTGCTCAAGCCTCTTGTATCCGTTGATGATATCAATTACCGGCTGGATGCAGTTTCACAGCTTCTTGGTAATACTCTTGTGAGGTTTGATCTCAGGTCACACCTGTCTTATGTGAAGGACATGGAGAGACTCGTGGGAAGAGTGCTGTATGGCAATTCCAATGCAAGGGACCTGGTTGCGCTGAGGCGGTCCATGGAGGCCGTGCCGCAAATAGTAGATTCAATGAGAGGATGCGGGAAATCCGAACTTCTGGATGATATTGTTTCACAGCTCTCTTCCTTCAAAGAACTGGGAGAGCTTACGGAACTGATAGGCAGGGCAATAGTGGATGAGCCACCGGTGAGTGTCAGGGATGGCGGAATGATAAAGTCCGGCTATAATGAGAGGCTGGATGAGCTTAGGGGTCTGTCAAAGAGCGGCAAGCACTGGATAGCGGAATTCCAGCAGAAAGAGCGTGACAGGACCGGCATCAAGTCGTTGAAGGTGGGTTATAACAAGGTATTCGGTTATTACCTGGAGATCACCAAAGCCAATATCGCCCAGGTTCCGGACGATTACATACGCAAGCAGACCATGACCAATGCAGAGAGGTTCTATACACCCCAACTTAAGGAGCGGGAGAGTGACATTCTTTCTGCTGACGAGAAGATGGTTGCTCTTGAATACGAATTGCTGTGCGAGGTTAACGCAGTGGTGGCTTCTCATTCAAAACAATTGCAGGACACTGCTGCAACCCTAGGTATGCTGGATGTGCTCGCCAATTTTGCGGAAGTGGCTGCAAATAACAATTACATCAGGCCGGGCATCACGAACGACTGCAAATTGCTTATCAGGGACGGAAGGCACCCTGTGGTGGAGAGCGCTGTCCGGGGTGGTTTCGTTCCCAACGATACTGACATGGATTGCCAGAACAACCAGTTCATGCTTATCACAGGCCCGAACATGGCCGGTAAGTCCACTTATATGCGCCAGATAGCGATGATAGTCATCATGGCGCAGGCAGGCTCATTTGTGCCTGTTTCACATGCATCCATTGGCATAGTTGACAGGGTGTTCACAAGGGTCGGAGCCTTTGACGACCTTGCCAGCGGGCAGAGCACTTTCATGGTGGAGATGGTGGAGCTTGCCAATATCCTGAACAATGCCACACCCAGAAGCCTGGTGCTGCTGGATGAGATCGGCAGGGGTACCAGCACCTACGATGGTTACAGCATAGCAAAGGCCGTGGTGGAGTATATCCATAACAAGGGCCGTGTCGGCGTGAGGTCGCTCTTTGCCACCCACTACCACCAGCTCACTGAGATTGCAGGTAACCTGAAAAGGGTGAAGAACTTCCACATCGCAGTAAAAGAGGAAGGTGACGATCTGGTCTTCCTCAGGAAGATCGTGCCAGGTGCCACAGACAAGAGTTATGGTATCCACGTGGCAAGGATTGCCGGTGTCCCCCTCAGCGTAACCAAGAGGGCCAGGGAAATACTGGAGGATATCGAGAACGAGAGCGCCATCAGCATGAACGATGCCAAGGCAGGCAGGAAGCATCGCAACAATGCGAAGTACACCCAGCTGATACTCTTTGACCAGGATGCCTCTGAAAAGGAAAGCAAACCACATCCTGTTGTGGAGGAACTGAGGGAGCTGGATGTGAACTCACTCACACCTCTTGAGGCGCTCAATAAGTTGAGCCAGATGAAGAGTCGGCTCTCAGGGAAAAGTAGCAAGTGAGTGAGAAATGAAGGGAAGAAAATGACGGACAAAGCGTGTGATTTGAAGGGTTCCAGGATACATGTGCTGGACGAGTCCACGATAAATAAAATAGCTGCAGGAGAAGTCATCGAGCGCCCTGCATCCGTGGTAAAGGAGCTTATCGACAACTCAATTGACGCCTATGCAAGCGATATTCGAGTGGAAATAAAGGGGTCTGGCACGAAAAGCATACTTGTTGCTGACAATGGTTCGGGAATGAGTCATCAGGATGCCTCTCTGGCTTTCACCAAGCACGCCACTAGCAAGATAAGCAGTATCGAGGACCTTGACCGTGTCCTTACTCTGGGATTCAGGGGGGAAGCGCTCGCATCCATAGCCTCGGTCTCGAAGGTCGAACTCGTCACAAGGCAGGAAAGCGACATCTCTGGCACGAAGGTTATCGTGGACAGCAGCGGTATCAAAAGCATCTCTTCGGCAGGTTCGGTCGTGGGGACCTCTATATCCGTGACCGACCTCTTTTACAGCACTCCGGCGCGGAAAAAGTACCTGAAGAGCCTGCGCACCGAACTTGCCAATATAACTGACGTGGTCACCAGGCATGCAGTAGCGCATCCGGAAATATCTTTCACGCTTTTAAGCGATGGCAAGGTAATCATGAGGTCCCCGAGCTCAGGAGACCTTTTTGGCAGCATAGTGCATCTTTACGGTGCAGATGTTGCGCGCTCATTAGTTCCAGTGGAACTACAGTCAGAGTTTGTATCCATATCCGGATACATATCAAAACCCGAACTTACCAGAAGCGGAACGGACCTGCAGGCTTTCTTCATCAATGGCAGGAGTATTTATTCAAGGGTTATAAGTAATGCTGTGAGGCTGGGTTACTATACGCTCCTTCCCAAAGGGCGCTACCCGGCTGCCTTCCTTAAGTTTGATATCGACCCCGCCAGCGTTGATGTTAATGTACACCCTACAAAGAGAGAAGTTCGGCTGAGTCATGAAAAGGAGATCGAATCTGCTATTATCGCGGCAGTTGAACAGGCTCTCAGCACAGCAGACCTCATCCCTGAGCTCAGGGTGACGAAGGAGAGCACCCTCCAGTCAAAGATATATGATCCGGAGCCAGCGGGACTTCCGATGGAAAAGGAAGAGGTTGGGGATTATTATCCGGAAGCCCGTGAACAGCGCACTGAAGGGTACAGGCAGGAACCGCATCAGGAAGAGCCTGCTCTTATTAAAGAGAACAGCCAGCCTTACCGGTATCCCATGAAGGATACCCAGAAGCGACTGATGAAGAGTGAGAGGCTTCAGGCGCAGCATGTACCTCCTGTGAGGAAAGGTGAGGTCCCGGATGTGAAGGTGCTTGGGCAGTTCTTCGATCTTTACATAATAACAGAAACAGAAGGGAAACTTGTGCTGGTGGACCAGCACGCAGCCCACGAGCGTATCATGTACGAGCAGGTCCTGAAAATGCGGGACATGGGCTGGCAGGAGCTTATCACTCCTGTGACCCTTGAGCTCAGTACAAAGGAAATGGCCATTATAGAGGATTACATACCTTTTCTGGAGCAGATCGGCTTTTCCATATCCGAGTTCGGGCCCGGCAGCTATGTGGTCACGACAGTGCCAAGTATTTTTGGCAGGCTGGAGGAGCCGGAAATCGTTCACGATATCATCTCGGACCTGGTATCAGGCGGGAGGATCAAAGAGGACACACAGGTGTATGACCGCCTGTGCAGCACCATGGCCTGCAGGGCGGCGATAAAAGCAGGCGCGGTGTGCACCCAGGAGCAGATGCTCGGGCTTTTGAGGCAACTGATGTTATGCGACAATCCATATACATGTCCGCATGGAAGGCCTACGATGGTATCCTTCACAAAGGAGGAGCTGGGTAAGATGTTTGGAAGGACATGACTTGTCGGTAAATTTTAAAAGTATGAACTACAATTGACCTGAGATGATCGACCCGGTAAACAAATCCAAGATCCCAGAAGAATGGCTTGAACGCTCGCAAATGCCCCGCAAGGAACTGGAAGAAGGCATAAGGAGCGGAATGCTGGTTGTACTTAGCAATGGCTCGGTGTTAAGGAGAGGTTATACTACCGGGACAACGGCTGCAATTGCCGCAAAGGCTGCGGTGCTCTCACTTGGAGCGGATGTGACACATGTATCCGTGCCCACTCCGGTAGGTTTGCGGGCCAAACTCGATGTCAAAGCAAGCAAGGGGCATGCTGTTGCAGTCAAGATCAATAACGATCATGAATCTGATATCACCCGCGGGCTTGAATTCGCTGCCGACGCCAAGGAAACCGATGGCATTGTGGTGAATGCCGGCCAGGGTGTCGGTATCGTCACACGCAGCGGGCTTGAATCCAAGAAAGGGCACCCTGCCATCAATCCGCGGCCCATGGAGCAAATAGTTGCCTCCATAACAGAGGCTGTGGAAGAGCTGAACCTCAGGGGTGCTGAAGTTACCATCTATCTCCCGCAGGGAAAGGAAATCGCGAAGCAGACTCTCAACAATCGAATAGGTATCGTTGATGGCATATCAATCCTCGGGACCACCGGTTTTGTGGAGCCCTGGAACGACCATCTTGGAGAGATGAAAGGGGACCTGATAAGGGAGTCCGATAAAGTGGTACTTACCACCGGCAGGATAGGCATCAGGTATTCCACCATGCTATTCCCGGAATATACTGTAGTGCTTGCCGGTAGCCGTATCGATGAGGCTCTTGAGGCTGCAACCGGGGACGTTGTTATATGCGGCCTGCCAGGTCTTGTCCTGAAGTGGGGAAACCCTGACATGCTCAAAGACAGCGGGTTTGCCACCGTTGTTGAGATGCTTGAACTTGACCCCGGCAACGAGCGGCTCAGGAAAGCCTTTGAGATGGCAATAGGGAAAGGCAAAGGAGCACGCATCGTCGTTGTTGACCGCGACGGAACAGTCCTCATGGACAACGGGGATGGAATATGATAATCGTAGGTGTGGGTGTCGGTCCGAAGATGCTGACACAGGAGGCAATAGAAGTTATCAGTGCCGCAGCTGTGGTCTATGGTTCTGAAAGAGCCATAGAGCTTGCCAGGGATCACATTAAGTGTGAAGCCCACCCTATCAAGAGTTTCAAGAACCTGCATCTTTTGCCTGCGGATGCAGTTGTACTCTCTACCGGAGATCCCATGTTCTCAGGGCTGGGAAAATTCGCAGGAGAACATGATAGAGTGGTCACCGGCGTTTCATCAATACAGGCGTCATGCGCACGCTTCCATGTGGAGATGTCAAATCTCGCCATGATAACAGCTCACGGCAGGGATCCGGCTCCGGCAAAAGAATCTCTCATCCGTGAACTGTCTCTGGGAAAGAATATTTTCCTGTTACCTGCTGACAACTTCGGGCCGGCTGAAGTCGCAGGGATTCTGAAAGAGATGGGTATCGATGCGAAAATATGCATCTATGAGGATATTGGCTACCCGGATGAACGGTCCGCGGTTGGCACTGTGAGCGAGCCGCCTCTGAACAAGTCGGATGTGTACTGTTTGATGGTTGTCAGATAATATCAAGTAAAGTTACTTTTTTTAAGCTCTGTTTTATAATTATATGTGCGGTTTTGAAGGACTGTATTAGCTGAATTTTCTCATATCAGTCTATTATCAACAGATGTGTGAGTATATAAGTTATTTCAACACGGACGGCTGTTAGCATAAGCACTAACATAACTTAACTTCAATCTCTATCGTTATGTTTATTTACCATAACATAATACCTGATATACGTCTACTCAATTATACTTGATTTAGTGGTGTTATAAAAAGGAAGGTGATCTTAGTTGCATATATTTGAAGGTTTTCTACCCTCTCCCTGGTGGCAGATATGGTTTGCCGTTTCCATTCCTGTTATAATGTATGGTATCTATCAGATGAACAAATTGGTGAGCCAAAGACGTGAAATCGTGCCTTTGCTTGCTGTTGCAGGTGCGTTTATATTCGTGATGTCGTCCCTGAAACTTCCTTCTGTGACTGGCAGTTCCTCACATCCTACCGGTACCGGAATGGCAGCTATCCTCTTCGGACCGGCTGTTACTTCTGTTCTAAGTGTGATCGTGCTATTGTATCAGTCCCTGTTCCTGGCACATGGCGGTCTGACTACTCTGGGCGCCAACGTGTTCTCAATGGGTATCGCAGGTCCTTTTGTTGCTTATGCATTCTATAAGATGGCATCAAAGGCAGGTATGAATTTCTACCTGAACGTATTCCTTGCCACTGCAATTGCCAACTGGGTAACGTATGTCGTAACCTCCTTACAGCTTGCTTTAGCCTTTCCCTTCGAAGGCAGCGTATTTGCATCATTCAAAATGTTTGCCCTTGTATTTGCAACAACCCAGGTCCCTCTTGCTATCATGGAAGGAGCTCTGACAGCACTGATAATGAAATATGTGGTGCAGATCAAGGGCGATGTGCTGGTGGGCCTTAATGTGCTCACTTCTTCAGCAGCCACAAAACTAAGGGAGGCCATGGAATGAAGCTTGAATACCTTGTTGCCATAGTCGTGATACTCTTTGCAGCACAGTTCTTCTATGGTGTAGCCAATAATCCTGATTCGGAATTCGGCGGTGCGGATGGTGAGGCTGCAGACATGATAGCTGAGATGAATCCTGACTATGAACCGTGGTTCGGAGGCATTGGCTTTGAACCACCAGGAGGCGAGACAGAAAGCCTGCTCTTTGCTCTTCAGGCCGCGTTCGGTGCTGTTGTGATCGGATACACGATTGGCTACTATAAGGGAAAAGGCGAGAAGAATTGAATGACGTTGTGCTTTCCCCGGGAAAGGCACAAATTCTTTTCTTTTTTTTCCTTTCTCTTTTTTCATTTTCATGCTCGATCTATACTGGCACTGGAGATGTCCACTTGTCCGATGCAAATATCTCTTGAGCTCCCTGATATCCTGTAAACATCACAGTTCTTATCGATGTTGATTCATAACGAAATGCTTATCTAGAAGGTACTGTATTTCCTTTCTTTATATTTGTACAATAGCAGGTAAGATCCGTTCTATTTATTGGTTAGTTTTAAGCTGGTTTGGAAAATGACACATATCCTGGATGACTATGCCGTATCGAGCCCTCTCAGGTACAGGAACAACTGGCTCAAATTAACTGTTGTTGCATTTGGCATCCTTGCAGGTGTTTCCTCCAACTCTCCATTTGTCCCTCTTGTAATAGCTGTGTGCATGAGTTTCGCAACAGTTTATTTTGGCAAGGTCCCTGCAGGTCCATATTTCCGAATACTGGCAGCACCTGCAGGTTTTGTCATGGTGAGTGCTGTAATAATAGCATTTTTCTTTGGAGAGGGGGAGAAGTTATTTTCCTTTGAGGTTCTGGGCTTTACCCTTGGTGTGGGCTCTGCCGGTCTCAATATGGCCCTGCTGGTACTTGCACGGACCCTGGGAGGTATGTCCTGCCTGCTCTTCCTGTCCCTTACCACGCCTATGATAGAACTGTTCTCGGTCCTAAAGGCGACAAGAATTCCTGACTCGTTCATTGAGATATCGATGATGATGTATCGCTATATCTTTGTCTTCCTGGAGGTGGCTATGGGTGTGAAGTATGCTCAGACTGTCCGGCTGGGATATAAGGATTTCAGGACATCCTTCCGGTCTGTGGCCATGCTTGCGACTAACCTTTTCATCAGGTCATGGGAGCAGGGGGAAAAACTATATGTGTCAATGAACTCAAGGTGCTATGACGGGAAGCTGACCATGCTTGATGAGAAAAGACCAGTCCGGCTACTCGAGATCGTGCTGACATGCGGTTATTTTACGCTTGTGCTGGCTGTTTTCTATTTTACAAGAGGTATATCCTTTATCTGAGGTAAAAACATGGTCGTTCTGGAAACAAAGGATCTCAGTTACTCTTACCCTGATGGCACCCTCGCTCTTGAGGATATCAATATAAAGATCGAAAAGGGAAAGAAAATAGCATTTGTCGGTCGCAACGGCTCTGGCAAATCCACGCTTTTCCTTGCCCTTAACGGGACCCACCGCCCTCAGAAAGGCCAGGTGCTCTATCACGGGGAGCCCCTGAAATATGATTCAAAGTCCCTGCGCGAAGTACGAAAGAATGTAGGTATTGTTTTCCAGAATTCCGATGATCAGATATTTGCGCCCACGATCTACCAGGATGTCGCTTTCGGACCTACTAACCTGGGTTATCCCAAAGAGAAGGTCGAAAAGATAGTCACTGACACCCTGGAGTATGTGGGGCTGACCCATCTCAGGAACAAACCTCCTCACCACCTCAGCGGAGGGCAGAAAAAGAGGGTTGCAATTGCCGGCATAGTCGCCATGGACCCGGAAGTTATCATTCTTGATGAGCCACTTTCCAACCTTGATCCTGTGGGCGCTGATGAAGTAATGGACCTGCTAAATGAGCTAAATTATTTCGGCAAGACAATCGTGATCTCCACCCATAATGTCGACCTTGCATACAGCTGGGCAGATTATGTCTTCCTTATGAACAACCGCAGGGTAATCAGTGAAGGTGTTCCTGAGGAAATATTCAGGCAGACTGAGAATCTCAAGACAGCTTATCTCAAGAGGCCTGTTACGCTGGAGATATACGAGGAGATCAAAAAGAGAGGTCTTGCGAAAATAAAAAGCTGCCCCCGTGATATTCCCGACCTGGTGCAGACCCTGCGTCCTCAGCATCTGATGTGGGTCGATGTCCCTCCCGAGGTTAAGGAAGGGGATACTATAAACCTGGGGATACTTTACGGGGAATATGCTATGGATTCGATGTATGAGGCCATTAACTGTCGTGTACTGCACATCCACGAAGATGGTCTTGCGATAGTCGAGATGGACAGAAAAGCTCTCAGGGCCGGCTCTATTGGTATCTATGACACTTCCAGATATTCCCATGATGAACTGATACGTATCATTTCAAGGGACGGCATTGAATGCGTGGGTGCTATGGGCAAGAAAAGCAAACTCATAGCGGAAGAAAACGACCTTTACATTCATGTTACTTCCGGGGTGATCGACCGTTCGATACTTAATGCACTGTCAGGCCAAAGATGTCTTATTCTGACGCACGGTGGAATGGTTGACCACGCCATGGACCGGATAAAATGCTATATGGAAAAAAGTGGAATAAATATTCCTGTAAGTGTTGCTAATCAGGTAACGGAAAAGCAGACAAATCATTTATAATGAAATATCTGCTGATCTAGGCAAATACCTCTCTTGATTGTGCATCCGGGGACTATACTCCATTCGGTAATTTTTACAGTTATACTCTCGCAGAGCAAAAGTCATCCATTGAATAAAAATGTAATAGCAAGCATAATATATAGTGCAAATAAAAGAATTATGTATTTTTCTTTCATCAGATATTAACTTATTTTATAATTATATAAACGTTGTGTTTTATAAATGCAGCCTGCATGTGGTATCTTCTCTTTTTTAAGACTCTACAAGAGTGAACATCGTATACATATTGCGGCTGCATTGCATATAGAAACCAATCTTATCTGCTTGGTTTCGTCCAATTCCTACGTAGCCCTGAATAATCTGGTGCTACTTTAGCACGTACTTAGGACATACTTGCTCATAACGCTTATATAGCTTATATCCTTCTATGTAGTATTAAGTAATACTAAAAGATTCTGGAGTTAAATAGTAGTATCATACGGGGATTAAAAATCATGGAATTATTGCCGCCGGGAATGAGTGTATTGTCTTCGGATCTTAACTTCTTGATAATTCTCTCTGCATTCCTCCTTGGTGCATTACATGCACTCGAACCAGGTCATGGAAAATCGATCATGGCAGTTTTTGTCATGGGTACGGATGCAGATCTAAAAGATGCTCTTCTCCTTGGACTTACAATAGTTATTTCTCATGTCATTGTAGTAATGGCATTGGGTGTTGCTTCCATTTATCTGGTCGAGGCCTTGAATGTCGATCCGACCCACGATATCATGAGCCTGGTCGGTGGGCTCATACTGATAGGTGTGGGAGTATGGATATTAAGGAAATTCTATCACCCCCATGAGCACACTATCGATACAAGGAAAGGGGTAATTGCAATAGGGCTTTCCACAGGGCTGATACCATGCCCGGCAGCGCTTGCGATATTGCTCTTCAGCATATCCAATGATCAGGTATATAAAGGTCTTTTCTATGTGCTCGTATTCAGCGCCGGTCTGGCAATATCTATAACTCTCCTCTCGATAGTATTTGTTAAAGGAAAGGGTTTTATAGAGGGCTATGTAAGCAGCAAGAGCATTAGCAAGCTTCCCCTGGTCAGCGGTTCATTCATAATTATCATAGGGGTGCTGACACTGCTGCATCCGATACTGGAACACCTGGCACCGGGTATACATATCTGAAAAGGAGTGTTCAAATGCCCTCATAGGTTCTTTTCAACAGCAGTGCGTCGCCTTCATTGTCCGGGCTTTCACATATCAGAAGACCTTTCACCCTGAAGTCTTTCAATGCCTTCATAAGTTCTGCATATTGAAGGTCTGAATCCTCCAGATTGAGGTGGTTCTTCTCCCCCTTTTCTCCGTACTCTATCCCCGAAACATGCATGTGCATATCGCACAGGGCTTCTTTTCCGAGTGTTTCTTCAATCATTGCAAGTACACGGCAGAATTCCTCTTCGGAGTTCTCAGCTCCGTTGCTCCTGGCATGCAGGTGTGCAAAATCAATGCAAGGCAGCACTCCTTCTATCTCGCTGCTCAGTCTCAGTGTTTCATTCAGGGACCCGAATTGAGAAGGTTTGCCGGTAGTTTCTGGCCGCAGGATAACATGTATGCTGTCGTCCTCAAGTCTTGCTGTCAGTGTTTTGAGAAGAGTTGAAACTCTCTCGTGCACTTTTTCCGTGGTGTCTTCATGATAATATGCAGGATGGAATACGATGTTCCTTGCCCCGCACAGGCTACCTGTCCTTGAGGCTGCATATATCCTTCCGATACTGGCATCTATTTTCTCGGATTCGGCAGAGTTAAGGTTGATGTAATATGGTGCATGCGCGCTCAGGACCACTTCCAGTTCATTTGCCCTTCCAAAAACGCTTCTTGCACCCTTCTCTCCCATTTTCACTCCGCGGACGAACTCAAGTTCCATGCAGCCAAGCCCCAGTTCCCTTATCCTTTCGATCCCGCTGACACTTGTGCCTTTAAGAGAGCCTCCGGGTGTGCCTGCTGTCCCGAAAAGTAATTCATGAGGCATTTTTTGGGTCATGCGAACCCGAGTTTTGCCTTCAGTTCCTTTTCCCTCTCGGGAGAGAGCTTGTTCCTGACAAGTTCCATGAACGAATCAACATCTTCTTCTTCCAGGGAGCGGATATCTTCTTTCTCTTCCATGGCAAGCCCTACGAGATAATCAATCTCGGTGGCATCAAGCCTTTCCAGCCTTTCCCTGAAATCCTCCGCAGACTGTGCTATCTTGTGGGATATAGGTCTGAGGATGAACGGGTAACTGTGCCCCATCTTGGACATTGTACTTCCGCCGGCTTCAGGTGCCAGCTTGTCAAATATCTGTTTATCCATCTGCGAGAATTCTCTGCTCATGGAGATTAGTTGTAAAAGGAGGTTAATAAAATTATGTACTTTTGACCTCAGCGCAGGATGCGCCCATGTATATCTATTTCTCCACTGACGATCCTGGTCGAGGAGATACGTTCGCTGTCCTGCGCAAGCACGAATCCGATCCTGACTATCTCTATAGGCTTCATGCCTTTATCTTTGCGGATGCTGTTGATCTTAAGTGCTACCGGGTGTGTTTCCGGTGAAACCACAATATAATCATAGTCTTCGTCGAGTGTCTTGCCATAAGGGTCATTGAGTTCTATCAGTCTGTACTCTGCTTTTTTCGGGATTTCCTTAATGTATCTCAGGAGTTGTAACTCGCGATAGGGATAGTCCGGTATCTTACGACTTCGTTTGTTTGCCATTGCATTTGATGTCAGGCCTATGTCTACCTGTCCGCTGTCTGCAAGCTCGAATGCCTTCCTGAGAAGTTCCCTGTGCCCGTCGTGCAAGCATTCGAAAGTACCACCGATCGCTACTTTTGCCATCGGGATGTTAATTATCATTTTCTTTGATAAGGTTTTTGTTGCAGGAACCTCTCCTGAGTATTGAATACTTTCACCATGCTTGGTCTATGTATATATACTCCAGTCGCTATAGAATAGCACAATTGTGCACGAAATGGATAGCATGTGCACCTATGGAGTAACAAGAATGACTGAAGTGTTATTAGAAGAACTGGACCATGTTGGTCCCGCAACCGCACAGAAACTGATGGATGCAGGGTTCACGACAGTAGAAGCGATAGCTGTTTCATCTCCTGCGGAACTTGCAACTGCAGCAGATATAGGTGAATCCACTGCCGCCAAGATCATCCTGGCTGCCCGGCAATCGGCGGATATCGGAGGTTTTGAGACCGGGGATGTTGTAATGGAACGCAGGAAGCACGTGGGAAAACTTTCCACGGGCTGTGTGGAGTTCAATGAGATGATGGGAGGCGGGATCGAGACCCAATCGATAACTGAGATGTACGGTGAGTTCGGCTCCGGGAAGACCCAGGTTGCACACCAGCTTGCAGTCAATGTACAGCTTCCCCGGGAGCAGGGCGGCCTTAACGGCTCTGTGATCATCATCGACACTGAGAACACTTTCAGACCGGAGAGAATCCAGCAGATGGTGGAAGGGCTATCCGAAAAGTATGGCCAGGAGTACGACCATGCAGAGTTCCTGAAGAACATACATGTTGCCCGTGCCTTCAATTCCAACCACCAGATATTGCTTGTGGATTCAGCAATGGAACTTGCTAATGAACTCAAAAACACCGAAAAACCTGTAAGGCTTTTCATTGTGGACTCCCTGACAGCCCATTTCAGGGCTGAGTATATAGGCAGAGGCACCCTTGCTGACAGGCAGCAGAAACTCAACAAGCACCTTCATGGGCTGCAAAGGTTCGGGGACCTTTTAAACGCATGTGTTGTTGTGACGAACCAGGTAATGTCAAAACCGGATGCTTTCTTCGGTGATCCTACAAAACCAATTGGCGGGCATATTGTGGGTCATACGGCCACTTTCAGGTTATACCTGCGCAAATCCAAAGGGGACAAGAGAATAGTCCGGCTTGTGGACTCGCCTAACCTTCCGGATGCCGAGTCTATAATCTCCGTCACTACTGCAGGATTGCGAGATCCATGATCAGGGAAATGTTTTAATTGTTTCCCTTTATCTACTTTTTATGAAATTCAAGGCCCTTGCCATTGACATAGACGGCACGATCACAGATACGGATCGCCGGCTCAGCCTGAAAGCGGTTGAAAAACTGCGCATCCTTGATGTTCCGGTTGTTCTTGCAACGGGTAATGTACTCTGTTATGCCAGAGCTGCCTCAAAACTCATAGGGGTATGTTGTCGCATAATAGCCGAGAATGGTGGTATTATCACAGATGGCTTTGATAAGGAACCCATAGTGTCGGATCATATACACGAGTGTGAGCAGGCCTTCAGTTTTCTTTCGCAGGTAGTACCGGACATGGAGAAACTTGACTCGTCCCTGCGAAGAACGGAGATAGTGCTCAGAAGGAACTTTGATATTGAGAGCGCGAGAGCTTTGCTGGAAACCACCGGATTTGATGTTGAGATCATCGACACCCATTTTGCTATCCATATCAAGAGCAAAAAGATAAACAAAGGCACAGGCCTTGTAAAAATGGCTGAACTTATGGGTCTGGAAGTATCTGATTTTGTTGCAATAGGCGATTCTGTGAATGACGTCGAAATGCTTGATGTGGCAGGCTTCTCTGTCGCTGTAGGGAATGCCGATAGTGTGACTAAAAGCGCTGCAGATCATGTTACAGGCACTACATATGGCGACGGAACAGCAGAAGCTATTGACTACCTACTTTCAAAGGGTATGCTGTGACCTTTTAAGCCTGAAGTGAATGGGTATAAAAAAGGCTGTAAAAAGGCTGTAAAGCCCGGGGTGAACTTGTATCCGTGGCTTTACAAACCTGCTTTATCTTTTAGGCTCTTGGCAAGGTTCTTGTCGACAACTATGTAGTCCTTGATAGCCCTGACAGACTCAAACGGTAACAATATGTACTGGTCATCGGTCAGGTATTTGGATGTATCTAGACTCATATCCGGCTTTACTATCAGGTTTATCAGGTCTCCTGTTTTTACGTCCATCACTATATTGAAAAGGACACCTATTTCTGTACCATCGGTTGCCATTACCTGTTTGCTTGAAAGGTTTTTTGCAAAGACATTTGCCATTATTTCATTCACCCCTGAATATAAAAGCGACACTTAAATTTTTCATATATTTATCTGTATCCTATATAAGAACTTGGTTCCTCTTTCTTTATGCCACCTTTGAACTGTGCCTGTATTCTCTCATAATACTCTACCATGTTCTCTGACAGCGTTGGTCTGACCTTGGCCAGAGCTTCCCTGAAATACTTCATGCCGACCTTCTCGCTCTCGAAGTTTTCGCGCAGTGCCAGCATCACCGCTTCTCTGCATACGGCTTCTATGTCTGAGCCAACAAAGCCTTCGGTAAGGATTGCGAGGTCATCTATACTGACGTCATCTCCCATGGGGATATTCCGGGTGTGTATCCGGAATATGTCTTTCCTGCCGGTAAGTGTGGACTGCCCTACAAGCACCAGCCTGTCAAAGCGCCCGGACCTAAGAAGTGCAGGGTCCAGCATATCGGGGCGGTTGGTGGCGGCTATCACGACTATCTCTTTCAGGGGTTCCAGGCCGTCCAGTTCTGTGAGCAACTGGTTGACTATCCTTTCAGAAACCTTGCCGTCCTCAGTCATCGCACTGCGCATGGGTGCTATTGAATCGATCTCATCGAAGAATACTATGCAAGGAGCTACCTGTCTTGCTTTCTTGAATGTTTCGCGGATGGCTTTTTCAGACTCGCCCACCCACTTGGAGAGCATCTGCGGTCCCTTCACACTGATGAAGTTCGCGTTAGATTCATTAGCAACTGCCTGTGCAATAAGCGTCTTTCCGGTGCCCGGCGGGCCGAACAGCAAAATACCTTTTGGGGGCCTGATGCCCATCTGAACGAACTTTTCAGGCCTTGTAAGAGGCCATTCCACTGCCTCTACAATTTCCTGCTTCGCTTTATCAAGCCCTCCCACGTCGCTCCATTTAACGGCGGGCACTTCCACAAGCACTTCTCTCATGGCAGACGGTTCTATCTCGCGAAGCGCACCCTCAAAGTCCTCCCTGCATACATTGATGGTATCCAGGATCTCCGGCGGTATTTCTTCGTCCTCCAGGTTGATGTCAGGCAGTGCGCGCCTGAGTGACTTCATAGCAGCTTCCTGCACCAGTGCAAGAAGGTCTGCACCTACAAAGCCCTGGGTGTGCTTTGCAAGATACTCCAGCATCTCAGGTGTGACATCCTCGCGAAGTGGTACTCCCCTGGTATGGATCTGCAGTATCTCCAGACGGTCATCCGTGTCCGGGACTCCTATCTCGATTTCCCTGTCAAACCTTCCAGGCCTGCGCAGGGCCGGGTCTATGGCGTCCACACGGTTGGTGGCTCCGATGACAACTACCTGTCCTCTTTCCTCAAGGCCGTCCATCATTGTGAGGAGCTGGGCGACAACCCTCCTTTCCACTTCACCTGTAACGTTCTGCCTCTTGGGTGCAATGGAGTCTATCTCATCAATGAATATAATAGAGGGAGCCTCTTCCTCTGCCTCCTCGAATATCTTGCGTATGCGCTCCTCGCTCTCACCATAGTATTTACCCATGATCTCGGGACCCGCAATGTAGAGGAAGTTGGCACGGGATTCATTTGCCACAGCTTTTGCAATAAGCGTCTTTCCGGTGCCCGGTGGTCCGAACAGTATGATGCCTTTGGGTGGCTCAATGTTAAGTCTCTGGAACAGCTCCGGGTGCTTCAGGGGCAACTCTATCATTTCCCTTACACGCTGTATCTCAGTGCCAAGACCTCCGATGTCCTCATAGGTGATTCCTCTTGCCGCACCGTCATATCCCCTTACGGGTTTTTGCCTCAGTTCTATTTCAGTGAATTCACCTATTATCACAATGGTCTCGGTAGGTTCGACCTCGACGGCTATAAGCGGTATAGCCTGCCCTCCGCCCACCTGGCTGGACATTGGCTGGGTCATGGAACTGATGATGGGTATGACATCCCCTTCCACAAGAGGCCGCTTCATTATGTTCCTTTTGATTATCTCGCTAATGTGATCCCCGAATTCCATGGTCACGCCTTCCGGCGGGGCCAGGATGACCTTGGTAGCTGTTTCAACATCAGCTTTCCTGATCGTAACCCGCTCTCCAATCCCCACACCGGCATTCTGGCGGATGAATCCGTCTATGCGGACTATGCCCTGCCCCCAGTCCTGCCTCTCGGCTCTCCACACCTTGGCCGCAGTCTTTCTCTTACCCTCTATCTCCACTATGTCTCCGGGAGACAACTGCAAACTAAGAAGGGTTGTGGGGTCAAGCCTTACAATGCCCCTGCCGAAGTCGTTCGGATGTGCTTTCTCTACTTTGATCTGTACTTCGTCCATTGAGTTCATCCTGAATATTATTTCAAATCAATAATTTGATTGTGATTGCTAGGTACTTATTTTATTTCATAGTTAAAATAGATGTGGTCTATGATCTACCCGGCAGCTTGTATTATCACTAAAAAGATTTAAATATGGATTTGTATGTATTATGCCTGAGATAAGAAACTATTCTGCGGATTCTCTATAAATTCCTTATTTATGGTGGCTCTTCAGCAGTATGGTTGAAGATCTTATTTTTCAAATAAAGGACGTGCATTGTTTTGTTTAACAATAATCAAGAGTCAACAGCTCCTGTAGCTGCTGGAGAAACATACGAAGTAACGATTCAGGACATCGCAAAAGAAGGCGACGGCATTGCCAGGATAGAGGGCTTTGTTATCTTTGTGCCTCAGACCGAAGTCGGCGAGACTGTAAACATCAAGATCACCAAAGTACTGCGTAAATTTGCATTTGCAGAAAAGGAAGAATAAACTTTTATGATGGGCCAGAGCCCATCTTATTTATATTCAATTTTATATTTTAATTTTATATCCTTATTTACCCTTTCTTTTCAGAGAACGGATAGTCGTCTGGTGCTTAAACAGGCATACCTCTTTTCTCCGTTGAAATTCCACGCTTCATGACTGATTCTTAAAATTGTTACTCCACATTTTAATAACCATCACCCACATAAAGAAAATTAATATTTAGGGGAGTTTTTAGGAGGTGACAAATTGGCAACAAGAATGAACGCTCTTGACTGGTTATCTCTTGCACTTGTGATAATTGGTGGTCTCAACTGGGGTCTGATTGGTGCACTCAGGTTTGACCTTGTAGCAGCAATCTTTGGCGAGATGACTCTGCTCTCAAGAATAATCTACATCCTTGTAGGTCTGGCAGCGCTATACATGCTGTATTTCGCAACACGGGTAGGCAGCTCTGACAGGGCAGATGAAACCAGAACAACGACAGCACGCAAGTGAGTTGTACTTATGTGTTTGAATTGATGATGGATTTTACTCCATCATCAGTTTTGTGAGGCTCTCTTCTGCCTCTTTTATTTCCTCAAGCTGAACAGATATGCCAAATCCGTTTCCTGTTACCTTCAGTTCGCTGCCACCTGCCGTCCCAATGACTGTATGGGGAATGTTCCCAAGCAATTTTTCAACAGCTTCAGGATCAGAGGTTGTAATGATGGCTCTGGCGTATGATTCCGAAAACAGCACGTCATCAACCCTCATCTCCTGTCCTGTGGATGTCAGGTCTACACTAGCACCCATATTCATGCACATTTTACACAGCGCTGCTGCAAGCCCTCCAAGAGAAATATCGTGTGAAGCTGTCACCTTCCCACTTTCTACTGTCCTGATCACAGCATCGATGATATCAGAAGCATTCTCCGGTACCCGGGGCACTTTCCCGTTCTTCTTCTTTCCTGCAAGGCTGTAGTACTCGGAACCTCCCATCTCATCCTTTGTTGTCCCGACCAGGATGATGGTATCCCCTTCGTTCACGAACACAGACCGAGGTGCGATATTCACATCGCTGATGTAGCCTATGACGCCAATGGATGGTGTGGGTGGAATGGCAGTTCTGAACTCCTCGCTTTCGTTGTACAGGGAGACATTACCTCCCACAACCGGAATGGAAAGTTCCCTGCAGCCATCTCCTAATCCAAGGATGGCATATTTGAACTGCCAGTAGATGTCGGGTTTTTCTGGATTGCCGAAATTGAGGCAGTCTACAACGGCTATCCCCCGGGAGCCCTTAACAGCAAGGTTCATGGCATTCTCGACCAGTGTGCCTTTTCCTCCCTGGTAGGGGTCAAGCAGCGTGTGTCTCGGGTTGCAGCCGCAGGACATTGCAATACCCTCGTTGCCGCTGATCCTAAGAATTCCCGCATCATCTCCGGGTTTCATTACTGTCCTTAACTGGACTTCATGGTCATACTGTCTGTATATCCATTTTTTTGAAGCCACGTTGTGGGATGAGAGGACTTTGAGTACTGTTTCTTTGAGGTCTTTCGGTATTTCCGGCTTGTCGCCTTCCTCGCGGGGCGCAGGGGCCCGGGAAGGGCGCTCGAAGGTAGGTGCACCTTCAGTGAGCAGTTTTATGGGAATATCAGCGACTATATCTTCCTTGAACTCAACAGTATACTTGAGTTCTTTAGTGAGCTCTCCTATCATACTTGCATTGAGGTCATATTTCTTTGCGACATCAAGGACTGCCTGGACATTCTGGGGTTCAACCTCAAACAGCATGCGCTCCTGTGATTCTGCTATCAGTATCTCATAGGGGACCATGCCATCCTCGCGGAGTATCACATTATCAGCGATGATGTACATCCCCAGGTTGCCCTTTGAAGCCATTTCTGAACTGGCTCCGGCAAGCCCTGCAGCTCCAAGGTCCCTGCAGGCTTTGACATATCCTTTCCTGATTATCTCAAGGGTTGCTTCTATCACCAGTTTCTCTGTAAACGGATCACCTATCTGTATGCTTGGCCTGTCCTCTGCCTCTGATTCTTCTGAAAGGTCCCTGGACGCAAAGGATGCACCGCCAAGTCCGTCCCTGCCTGTGGTCGAACCCATGAGGACGAGTTTGTTGCCTGCCTTTTGTGCGCATGCTGTGACTATGTCCTCTTCGCGTGCAAGACCTACGGCCACCACATTGACAAGAGGGTTACCGCTGTATGCCTCGTCAAAGAAAGCCTCTCCACGAACAACAGGCACTCCGATACAGTTTCCATATCCTGCGATGCCCTTGATGATGTGTTCGAAGAGATACAGGTTCTTGGGACTGTTAAGCGGCCCGAAATAGAGAGGATCCATCAATGCGATGGGGCGTGCGCCCATGGATATTATGTCGCGTACAATTCCTCCAACGCCGGTAGCTGCCCCGTTATACGGGTCCACATATGAAGGATGGTTGTGACTTTCCATTCCTATGGCAAGTACCCATCCATTACCAAAACTCACAATGGCAGCATCGTCCCCCGGTCCGATGATCACACGTTCGCCTGTGGTTGTAAAGGTTCTGAGCAGCGGCGCACTTGAGCGGTATGAGCAATGTTCGCTCCAGAGGTTCAGGAAGCACCCCTGTTCCACTAGGTTAGGTTCCCTTCCCATCTTTTCAGTAACGATCTTAAAATCATTTTCAGATAACATTCATGTGCCTCGGTATTTAAACTCAAGATTAACTAGGCTTTTAAAGCACCCGGAAACTAATAAACGTTTCTTTAAGGAATCCGGGGACAGTCAGATATCCTTGTGAAAATGTCATCAGATATCCGAAAAATACGTGATGAAGCCATCTATTTTTAGCACTCATTCCTGAAAGTAAGCATGTCGCCAACTTTAAGGCATGCTTTTTTTGCTTTACCTGTGTTTGTCTCGATTATGTATTTTACCTTTGTTCCGGATGAACACAGGCCTGTCCATGGACGAAGTCCGCAGATTTTAACTATCCTTTTGTCCTCATCAAGGAATAGGACATCTATTTCAAAATTAACAAAAAGCATGTGCAACGACACTTTTTTGCTTTTATTCATAACAAAGATAAGGGCATATCCTTCCGGAATATTCTTTCTGAACATCAGGCCAAGGGCCTGCTTATATATGCTGCATGCAAATTCGGTACTTGTAGCGACATATTCACCACTAGGTTTTAATATCATTGTTGTTTACTTTAATCATCTATTTTAATTTAAAACTATGTAGAGTTTAAAATAGGTAATAATCCCGGAGGATAAGTCAAAAGATGAGTTCTGAAATGTGTTCGGTATGTGGCCTGCCAAAGGAACTTTGCATATGCGAAGAAGTAGCGAAGGAGCAGCAAAGGATAACGGTAAAGGTAAATAGAAGGCGTTATGGGAAAGAGGTCACTGTTGTGGAAGGTTTTGATGCCCATGAGATAGATCTTCACGAACTCTCTACGTACCTGAAGTCCAAATTCGCATGTGGAGGGACTGTCAAGGGCACTGGTGTGGAACTGCAAGGTAACCACATAGGACGCATGAAGGATGTTCTGGTTGAGCGGGGTTTCTCTCCGGATCAGATAAAGGATTGAGTATCCTATTCCTTGATATTTCTATATAACTTGTTTTCAGGACAGGGATTGTGTTCCCTGTCTTTACATTTAGTGTCTGTGTGCAGGGTATTTATTTGTTAAACACCTCTTCTATTCATGATGGATATTATGAAGCGCATATATATGGACCACAGTGCAACCACGCCGGTCGATCCCCGGGTTGTGGATGCTATGCTTCCTTATTTTACGGAAAAGTTCGGTAATTCATCAAGTCTTCACTCATTCGGACAGGAAGCCGCTGAGGCGCTTTCCATGGCACGCGGCCATGTTGCAGATTCCATTGGTGCCCGGGAAGAGGAGATCATATTCACTTCAGGGGGTACTGAGTCTGATAACCTTGCTCTCCAGGGTGTCCTTTCGCGGGAACCGGGAAAAAGGCAGCATATCATCACATCGGTTCTGGAACATCCTGCCGTTCTCAGCACATGTGATTTTCTCAAGAGCATAGGACATGATGTCACATATGTGCCAGTAAGCAGTGAAGGTATTGTGGATGTGGGCGATATCGAGAGGGCCATCAGGGATGACACTGTAATCATAAGTATAATGCATGCAAACAATGAGATAGGCACCATACAGCCTATAGAAGAGATTGCGAAGATAGCAAAGGATAATGATGTGTATCTGCACACTGATGCTGTACAGTCGGTCGGCAAGATACCTGTGGATGTGGACCAGCTCGGCGTGGATATGCTCTCGATATCCTCTCACAAATTGCACGGGCCAAAAGGCGTGGGCGCCCTGTATGTGCGTGAAGGTACCAGCCTGACACCTGTCATTTTTGGTGGGGGGCATGAATCGGGCCTGCGCCCTGGAACAGAGAACATTGCTGGTATTGTGGGCTTTGCAAAAGCCTCCTCTATTGCAAAAGAGCGCCTTGGGACTGACCCGGCCCGGATGGGCAGACTTCGTGATGCCCTTATTAAAAAAGTATTTAATACTATTGATGATGTCCGTCTTAACGGTCATGCCACACAGAGGCTGCCGAATAATGCCAATCTCAGTTTCAGGCACGTAGAAGGGGAATCAATGCTTATGCTGCTTGATATCGCAGGCATTGCCGTGTCTACAGGTTCTGCATGTTCTTCAAGATCCCAGCATGCATCCCATGTGTTAGACTCTATCGGGCTTGACCCGGATTACATCCATGGCTCTATCAGGATAAGTCTGGGAAGGGAAAACACCATGGATGAGGTCGATTATCTTGCAGAGGCATTGCAGGAAACAGTGGCAAAGCTTAGGCAGATATCCTCCCCGGTAGAATGCTGAATATACACCCGGAGAAATTACATGTATTCAAAGAAGATAATTGAAGAATTCACAAATCCAAAGAACGTCGGGATAATTGAGGATGCTGATGGCGTCGGTGAGATAGGCAGTACTATCGATGGCGATGTCATTACTGTATATATCAAGGTGGACGACGACGTGCTCAAGGATGTAAAATTCAAAACATTCGGGTGCGTCGTGGCAATCTCGACTTCCACGATGGTCACCCAGCTTGCAAAGGGGAAGACCGTTGAAGAAGCTCTTGCAATTTCCAATGAGGATGTCCAGGATGCATTGGGAGGCCTCCCAAAGGGAAAGGACAGATGCTCTGGGTTTGCTCTGGATGCATTGCATAAAGCGATTGAAGATTACCGCAATAAGTCATGAACAATTGAAAGAACAGGGGAAATTCCAGTGAAAACTACATGTGAGATCATGGTGCAAAGGGTGCTGCCTGCCATACGTGCAGAGATAGCTCGTATTATCATATCTGAGCGTGGCCGTACTCAACAGGAAGCGGCCGAGGTCCTGGGCCTCTCAAGGGCGGCCGTATCCCAGTATCTGAGTGAGAAAAGAGGAGCTGAAGTTGGCCTTTCGGAAGACACTCAGGAAGAAATACGTAAATTCACTTTCCGGCTCATGCAGGGCTTAAGCCCTAAGGAACAGGTTGCAGGCATGTGCAATATATGTAAATATGTCCAGATGTCCGGCTGGTTGAACAAGAATGAGCCTGATGCAGGCTATTGTATCCTTTGTGGAGATTCGGAAAGTCTTTGAACAGCAGTCTCTGTGTTAAATGCAAGGGTAAAGGACTTTGTGGCCGCCCGTTCTGCCCGATCCTTGAGAAATTCAGGTCTGTAGAATCGTCTTTTTCCGGCATTACTGGCGAGACCTCTATTTTTGGTGCGTCCCCTCCTGCAGTGTTCGTAGGCAGGCACAATTACCCGGAGGTCAGGGCCGGACCCATGATCCCTCCTCAGCTTGGAGGAGATGAGGCTATCCTGCTTGAAGACCCCAAAGCTCTGTTGAAAATGGGGATACAGGATATCATCTCGTCGCGTTCAAGGCTTGTCAGGGCAAGCACCGGTGTAAATGTCAGAAACGCCCGCAATACTGCTAATCCTCTAATTGAAAAGTCACAGGAGTTGGCCCTGTCGAAAAAACCGGTGGACACTGAAGCGTGGTTCAGTAAGCCTATCCGGAATAAACTTAAGTTCGATAATGTCCTGACTCCCATGGGTCCTTCCGGTGAACTGAAGGATTTCGATATAACTGAGAACCCCAAGGTTCCCCGGAAAGTGGACTCTTTAGTTTATGATACCGATGCTCTTGCAAAGGACGCCATCTCCGAACTGTGGGGCAGCAACATACCTGCTGAACATATAACTCGCCTTCTTTCCATAGGCCTTCTGGGACAGGAGAGGCGCCTGGTACCGACCCGCTGGTCTATCACTGCTGTGGATGACATGGTCGGGAAGCAACTGCTCATGAAAATAAGGGACTACCAGCAGGTAAGCGATGTGTGCGTTTTCAGCGGTGGGGCTTTTGGCAACCATTTTGAGATCATGATAATCCCAAGGAGCTTCACTTTTGAACTTATAGAGGTATGGATGCCGCAGGCAGTCTGGACCGGGGGCACTACATGGATCGAATCAGATAGTGAGGATCTCAGCGGAAAGAAGGGCTATTCAAATCTTGCCGGCGGCTACTATGCAGCAAGGCTGGCAGCTCTGGAACACATGAGTTCTATACGCAAGCAGGCGTCGGTTTTCATGGTGCGCGAGATTAGGCCTGATTACTGGGCCCCTCTGGGTGTCTGGGTTGTGCGTGAGGCAGCCCGTGCGGCCCTAAAAGCACAGCCACAGGTATTCGGGTCTGTGGAAGAGGCACTCAGGGATATGTCCTCGCGTCTGCGTACTCCTTCGGGTCAGTGGATGGAAAAAGCAAAGATGCTCTGCAATATAAGGGCGCAGCGCACTCTTGATTCCTTTTTTTGATGGCAGTTCATATTTAGTTCAGTCTAGATGTGCATATATATTCCTATATAGTGATATATAGTTTAAATAAGGCACCTTTATCTATATATGGTCCGTAGCCGTACTAAAAAATCATATTGAGGAATCTCACAAAATGGAATTATTTGATCCACTTGTAATTATGCTTATCATCGCAGGCCTATATATGGCATGGAACATTGGTGCCAACGACCTGGCCAATGCCATGGGAACATCAGTAGGCAGCGGTGCTCTATCAATAAAGCAGGTTATTATCGTTGCAGCCGTCTTTGAGTTCGCAGGTGCCGTTTTCTTCGGAAAGCGGGTTACTTCCACTATTGCCAAAGGCATAGTACCTATTGATTCGATAGCCATGACTGATACTCATCTTGTAGCTATCGGAATGCTTGCCGCCATCCTTGCGGCAGGTTTCTGGATCACCCTTGCGACCTTTTACAATCTCCCCGTCTCAACAACTCACTCTATTGTTGGTGCTGTATTAGGTTTTGGCCTGATAGCAGCATACAATGGTATCATAGGATTTAATGAGATAAACTGGCCAGTCCTTTTCAAGATCGTTGCCAGTTGGCTGATTTCTCCTGTACTGGGCGCCCTGCTTGCCTACATCATCTTTTCCCTGATAAGATATTTCATATTGCAGAAAAGCGATGATCCCTACAGGATAGAGAACAAGTTTGTCTTCCTGCAGGTAGCCACTGCATGTTTTATTGCTTTCGCACACGGCTCAAACGACGTGGCAAACGCTGTGGGCCCTCTGTATGCGGCCCTTCATGCACTTGACATGGCAGGAGTAACAGTTCCCCTCTGGGTAATGATCATGGGGGGCCTTGGCATGGTATTCGGCCTTGCGACATGGGGCTACCGTGTTATAGAAACCATTGGGACAAAAATAACAGAACTCACCCCTACAAGAGGCTTCTCTGCTGAATTTGCCACCGCAACAGTTGTGGTAATGCATAGCTATATTGCTCTTCCCATCTCCACCACGCATACTCTTGTAGGCTCCGTTATAGGTGTAGGCTTGGCAGGAGGACTTGCAGCGGTTGATTTAAGTGTTATAGGGAAGATATTTCTCTCCTGGATAATCACTGTGCCTGTGGCAGCATTGACATCCGCGCTGATATTTGTAGGACTGTTAGGGATTGGAATATGAAGAAAGAATACATTCGCTCGGTTTTGAATATATTTGCAAGTTCCCCATTCAAGCCCCTGTGCATACATGCAAACAAGGGCGGAGATTGCGTTAGGAAATTAAGTGAATCTGTATACGCCTTCTGTGAGGGCGACATGGAAACGGTTGAGAGGCTCAACCATGAGATCGATGACATTGAGCACGAAGCGGATGTCATCAAGCAGACCATCCGGGGTGAACTCTCCTCCTCTATAATGCTTCCTGTACATGCTACAGACTTGCTCAATTTCCTCAAACCACAGGATTCTATTTCAGATGAGGCTCAGGAAGTCTCTTACTGGCTAACGCTTCGCAGGTTCGAGGCCCCTCCCGAGATAAGCACAGGATTCCTGGAACTGATGGACAAGACACTTGCAACCGTTGAGCAGTACGAGAAGTTGGTTGACACCCTTAGTGAACTGCTTGAATCCTCTTTCAGTAAAAGGGATGTTGACGACACTCTTTCACTGGTTGTGGAAGTTGAGGAAATGGAGCATCAGGTCGATGTTATAGAAAAGGATATGGTGAGGAAAATCTTCCGTAATGAGGATGTGCTCGGAGGTGTGGGTGTTTTCCACCTCACTCGTCTGGTAATGGGCATTGGGAAAATAGCAGACAATGCGGAGCATGCTGCTGACAGGTTAAGGACCATGGTCCTGAGGAGATGATCCTCCCTGCCCTTTATTCTTTATTTGTGAAGGTTACGGTCCTCATTCATTTTCTGAAGCAACTCGATGACCGAGTAGGCTGCGCGGGTGATGCCCATGCTGCGGTTATCGGTATCTGTACCTGCAACATACAGATTATTGATCGGCGTCCTTGCATCTGCGAAATACCCGTTAATAGTCACTGCTGCCTTCTCCGGGATTGTGATCTGTTCATGCTTCATCTGGATATGGTCTTCAATACGGGGGATAGCACGGTAAATAGTCTCATAGGCATTTTTGATCTCTGAGCTTTCACTCTTTCCCTCTTTGATGATGAAGGTGAAGCCTACAAGCTGCTTGCCCTTGGGTGCAAGGGACGAGTCGTAGTTAGTGATGGGCATTGCCCAATAAGGATGGTTCTTGAACCATATCTCTGATCCGATATAGTTGAATTCCCCCATCATGGAATCAAGTCCCAGCCATAAAGTCAGGCTTTTGGTATGGTGCACGCCTTTAAGATCCTGTATGTACGAACTTGGCAGCGTCTCGACCATTTTAGGCAGGTCCGTAACAAAGCCGGTGTAAACGACGGTATTTGCATAGTACGTTTCACCTGCTTCAACACCGACAACCTTTCCGTTACTGGTAAGTATCTTCTTGACCTCGTATCCTGTCTTGATCTCCACGCTCTTTGGAAGAGAAAATAACACTGCATTGAGAAGTGATTTCAATCCTTTTCGAGGATATCCCTGGGAATAACTGACTTTGTTGGTGGCAAGCCTTCCAAGGGTTGTGAGCGGCTTGGATGCCTTGTTCATTCTTGTCTGCAGGGATGTGTGCAGGTTAGATGTCAATATGGATTTGAGAACTGGCTCAGTTTGCGGCTTTTCATGAACCTTCATAATGCTTTCCATCTGTTCCTGAAGGACGCTGTCCCTGACAAAACTGCTGCCTGAGAGAACTCTTTGCACAGATGTTTCTTTCATGTCTCTTCCCGAGAGGAAATATGAAATTGCATCCACAAAATCATAAGTGTCTTTTGATAGGTTATCAGACATGAACTCGTACACAGACTGTTTTGAGAGGTCAATGCCGAATGTGGAGAGTGTCAGAGCTTTGGTGATGGCCTGTGAAACGACTATCCTGTCTTTTCTGGGAAGCACATCGAATGTAACAAAGTCTCTTACATTTGAGGGAACTTTGAGGAACTGATCTTCGGTCCTTACATAATAATGCCCATAGTCCTCAAAAACAGGCATATAATCAAAATAGTTGTCCATCAGCCTTCTCAGCGGTCCCACTTCGAGATGTGTGATGGCGTGTGCACCTGTATCCACCTGGAATCCATCCACAACATAACTGTTGCAGTTTCCACCGATGAAATTGCTCTTTTCAAGGACCAGTACCTTGTTACCGTGTTTTGACAGTGTGAGTGCGGTAAGCAGTCCGCTTATACCTGCACCTACAACTATGACGTCGTATTTCTCCATTCTTTCCCCTCAGAATGCGTTTAAAATCAAAATAGTGAGGGAGATATTACCCGAATATCTCCGGTACAATGCGTCTTGCGACTTCCTCATATGTCTTGGAAAGGTCTCCCTTGTCAAAGCGGAATATATCCTTATCCATAGACTTCCCTGTGCTCTTGTCCCATAGTCTGCAGGTATCACAGGATATCTCATCAGCCAGCACGATTTCTCCATCCTTCCTTCCAAACTCAAGCTTAAAGTCAGGAAGCAGGAACCCTTTTGAATCAAAGTACTTTACAAGGATATCGTTGATCTTAAGGGCCATGCTGCGTATCTGGGCTATCTCCTCATATGTGGCAATTCCCATTGCAACGGCTATATCCTCATTGAGCATCGGATCTCCGTGTTCATCGCTCTTATAGTCCAGGACAATGACCGGCTTCTTGAAAACAGTCCCCTCTTTAATCGGATATTTACGGGTTATGGAGCCGGCTGCGATATTACGTGGTATGACCTCGATGAGGATTATCTCGACGGCATCGACAAGCATCTCTGTATCAGATATCATCTCAATATAGTGGGTCTTAATGCCTTCTTCTTCAAGCATTTCAAAGATCTTTCTTGAGATTTGGGCATTATAATATCCTTTATTTGCAGCTTCGCTTTTTTTCTTGCCATCAAAAGCTGTCAGGCTGTCCCTGAATTCGGCTATGAGCCTTTTAGGATTCTCGGTCCTGTATATGGTCTTTGCTTTCCCTGAGTATAATTGTTCTTTTTTCATAACATCACTCCACTAAGGTATTCTATGTTTTAATGTTTTATGCCTGGTATCGTATAACTATTTATGTCTTAATTTATGTACTATAAGTGATACAAAATGTTATTGTACAATACATGTTGTTATTATTTCAGACTAACACATATCATTTAAGGTGAATTTAACAATGGACCAGGAACTTATGCGTATAGGTGTATCGCTTCCGGAAAACCTTCTGACCAAATTCGATTCGATCATAGAGAAAAGAGGCTATTCATCGCGGTCCGAAGGCATCAGGGATGCTATCAGGAATTATATCACCCATTATGAATGGATGAGCGATGTGAAAGGTAGACGAGTGGGTACTATCACATTGATATATGATCATACCAAGCGTGGGCTATCCAGTGCCCTGACAGACATTCAGCATGATCACTCCCATCTTATC
This sequence comes from Methanolobus sp., assembly GCF_030682845.1. GTDB lineage: Archaea > Halobacteriota > Methanosarcinia > Methanosarcinales > Methanosarcinaceae > Methanolobus. The sequence continues at coordinate 59,979 of NZ_JAUXNK010000046.1, forward strand.
AAATCCGGGATACATATCCATCTTGACCATGACAATTGTCTCGAGGTTATCATCCTTGACGGTGAAGGTGAGGAAGTCAAGACCGTCGCAGAGAAGATCATGGCTCTTAAGGGCGTTACTTACGTAAAGCTCAATACTGCCCTGCCCTCAGAAAGCCTATAACTCCTTCTGGAATCTCTCATTGATAGAGTATTCTATGGTCTGCAAAAGGGATCTTCCAAAACCTGTAAGCGAGTAGGTCTGGAAATTCCTTTCCCTTTTTGATTCCACCAAATTCGCATCCTTGAGAAGCTTAAGATGATATGAGAGTGCAGAATGCTTGTAGTCGGTTATTTCCACAAGCACACAGACACAGAGCTCACTGACTTCAAGGGCTCTCAGGATGTGTATCCTCACAGGGTCAGACAGGACTTTAAAAATGGATACCAACGGGCCGACATCCTCCTGCATCGTCTCACGGACCCTCAAGGTCACATCGTCAGGAAGAATATAAGGCTCCGGGCATTCTGCAGTTGTTTCTACTTTCATTAATTGATTATTGTCTTTGTGGGTTAATAAGTTTTGTAATGACTGTGAGATAACTTACAAGAAAAATCAGTTCAAGCCTTTAGAATTAAAGAACGGGGCGTATTTTTTATCAGTTGATTCAATATGATTGACCAGCCAATCTTTGAGGAAGTTCATCAGTTCATAGCTGAGCCCCGCTTTTCCATTTTCGTAGTCTTTTTTGAAGTTGCCGACCTGCTCGATGAATTTCTCATGTTCCTTTTTATGAGCTGCGTACTGTGGGTATCCATACTGCTTCATATAATTTTCCTCAGTAGTGAAATGTTTCTGAGTGTACTCCGCCATCTTAGTGATTATATCCAGGGTTATTTGCTTGCTTTTTGCATTCAACATAGCATCGTGAAGTTCGTTGATCATTTTCACAAGTTGCTGATGCTGCCCATCAATCTCTTTTATGTTCATGCTGTATTTGTCAGACCAGGTTATCAGTGCCATATTAATCACCATGAATAAATATATTTGGAAGTATAAATATAAACTGGTCTGGTTCCGGATCAAATTCTGTATAGGATGTTCAGTTCCTGGATATGGGCCTATATACTTCCTTTTCAAAACAAATAAGTATTCATCTTCTCAATTAGAGTCGTGGCGCAGAATGTTGTATCGTTTGACATAATAACCCCTCTATCCCGTCCTGTCCTTATAATACATACGTGCGCCACATGATGATTCTCTGCCAGTTCAATTTTATTTTACATTCCGGACAGCAATCTTTATCCCTTCAGCAAATATCAGTGTCACAAAAGCAACTCCCAGCGGCAGTATCCACTGCATAGGTGTGAGTGGCACAAGTTCAAATATATTGTTCAGGAAAGGAATATACATTACAGAGAGTGTCAGCAGGACCGTGCTGAGCACACCTACTATCATCAGCTTATTGCTAAAGATGCCTATCTTTGTTATAGATTCTTCAAGGGACCTGAAGGAGAATGGTATGAAAAGTATCATGCTGACAATGGTTGCAAATGTAAGCGTCCTCGCAATTGTAGTATTCTCTGCAGGGTCATTGAGCACAAACACAAGAAAAGCAGACGAAGCCATTACTGCAGCCATGCTTACCATGATCATCACATTCCTCTTCTTCAGCAGGCTCTCATTGGGATCGCGTGGCATCTTGTCCATTATCTTTTCCCGGGCAGGGTCAAGACCAAGGGCAATAGCAGGCATTATCTCATCGAACATATTGATGAATAAAATCTGCAGTGCAAGCAGGGGTATAAGGTCAAACCCCAGCAACAGGAGACCCAGCATAATAAGCGTGACCTCTGTGAAATTTCTGGAGATAAGATAGGTCGTGAACTTTTCTATATTCTCGTAAATGGACCTGCCTCTTTTCACTGCTTCCACGATGGTGGCGAAGTTGTCATCCTGCAGGACCATGAGACTGGACTGCTGTGCCACATCAGTTCCCTTGAGTCCCATCGCAATGCCGATGTCCGCCTTCTTCAGGGCCGGTGCATCGTTCACACCATCGCCGGTCATCGCTACAATATGCCCTTTTTTTTGCAGGGCTTCTACTATTCTCAGCTTCTGCTCAGGCATGGTCCTTGCATAAACGCTTATTTTGTCAACGATCTTCTCTAACTCCTCATTGTCCAGTTCATCAAGCTCCGGGCCTGTCACAACGCAGTCTGTTATGATACGCTGCACTTTCTTATCGCTCTCATTCAGTATTTCTGCATCGGACCCACAGGCACTCCCACTATCCAGGAGTCCTATGTGCCTGGCTATCGCCTTGGCTGTATCCGGGTTATCGCCGGTTATCATCAGTACCTTGATGCCGGCCTGCCGGGAGAGCTCCACAGCATTCTTCACCTCGTCACGCGGGGGATCTATCATGCCGATAAGCCCCAGGAATGTCATATTTTGCTCGATGTCTTCTTTGGAGGGATCTCCGGGGTCTTCAGTGCAGGCAATCCCAAGCACACGGTAGGCGGAGGATGCCATCTCCCGGTTCATGTCAAGTATGCTCCTGCGGTCATCATCGCTGATGTCCGTGACCTTTCCATCCTTCTCGATACGGGTACAGCGCTCAAGGACATACTCAGGAGCCCCTTTTGTGTACGATACCCTTCCATCTTCCCGGGTGTGCACGGTAGTCATCAACTTCCTCTCGGAAGTGAAGGCTATCTCATCGATCATCGGGTACTCTTTCTCGAGATCATCTTTCCACAGTCCCGCCTTTGCAGCGGCAACCACAAGAGCTATCTCTGTAGGATCTCCCACAGTGTCCCATTTGCCGTCTCTCTTCTCGATAGATGAGGCGTTGCAAAGTGCTGCAGCCCTGAGCAGCTTCATGGCAGTATCACCCTGTCCGATATCCGCCTTCCCTCCTTCTACCAGGAACTCTCCGTCAGGTGCATATCCCGACCCGCTGACCTCAAAAGTTTTATTGCTAACGAATACCTTTTCGACCGTCATCTCATTACGTGTGAGGGTTCCGGTCTTGTCGGTACATATCACAGTTGTGGATCCCAGTGTCTCAACTGCCAGCATCTTCCGGATTATCGCATTGTGCTGGGCCATCCGTCTCATCCCGTAAGCAAGGGTGATTGTCATGACAAGCGGAAGTCCCTGAGGCACTGCGGCCACAGCCAGCGCCAGTGCCACCAGCAGGATCTCGGTAAGAGGTGCTCCTATGAACAGCCCCAGCACAAAAGTGGCCAGTGAAGCCAGCAGTGCTATTACAGCAAGATTCTTTGACAAATTTGCAACCTTTTTCTGAAGGGGTGTGGGTTCATCCTCCACCTGAATAAGGCCTGCTATTTCACCTATCTTGGTCTCCATCCCGGTGGAAACGACAACAGCCCTGCACTTTCCGTGAACGATCTGCGTACCGGCAAATATCTGGTCTCCTACATCCTTCCAGACCGGCTCGCTCTCGCCCGTAAGGGCCGCCTCTTCAATCCTGAGGCCATCCGATTTGAAAACAACCGCATCGGCAGGGATATTATCTCCCACCTCAAGAACCAGGACATCTCCGGGCACAACTCCCCTTGTCTGCACATTCCTGGGTTTATTATCCCGTATAACTGTCGTCTCAGGCTTGACTATGTCCTTCAGGGACTCCATTGCCTTCTCTGCCCTGTACTCCTGGATAAATCCCAGTATGATCACAAGGGCAATGATAAAGACAATGACCCAGAAATTGATAACTTCGTCTGCCAGCAGGGAGATTATTGCTGCAGCGATAAGCACCCACACAATGAAATCAGCAAACTGCCTGGTGAATATCTTCCATGCAGTTGTTTTTTTTGTTTCTGTCAGCTCATTGTTTCCATATTTTTCCAGTCGCTCAGATATCTGCTGCTCAGAAAGTCCTTTTTCCGATGTTCCAAGCCTGGCAAATGTATCCTCGACGGCCGGAAGGTCCCCTTCCACTATATTCTCCTCCACCGAACTTTCCCCCTATATGCATTTGAAGGATTAGCATTTATAGATATTTGTATGAGGTACTCTTTGCTTCAAGACTCAGCGCATACTTCTTTGAAATGTAGTTCTCAGCGCTCATGCAAACCTCAGTAGCAAAACCAATACCTGTGCCTACCATCAGGTCCCATGCGGCCGATGAGATGTTTTCCGGTTTTTCTCCGGCCAGACCTTCCTGATATAGTGTGTAAACAATGCCAGCGTTAAAACTGTCCCCGGCACCGACGGTACTGATTGTTCTGATATCGGGTGTCTTGTAGAATTCTGACAGGCAAGGCGTTCTAAGGTACACGCCTCTGCCTGCAGTAGTATATATCAGGCATTCGCACCCTGCGGCAAGCACGTACTCATAGGCTTCATCTGCGTTCCTGCATTCTCCAATAGATAGCATGTCCTCATCCGAAGCCCTGACAATGTCGGCGTATCGGATATTGTTGTCAACAAGAGATCTTATGCTTTCAATATCTGGCGTGTAGGCTTTCCTGATGTTAGGGTCGTAGAGGATGGTCGCGCCGGCTCTGTCTGCCCTATCAAGAATTCTTGTGAGCTCTTCTTTCAAAAAAGCCGAGCTTGCCAGAATAGAGCCGAACATTACTATATCTTTCTTTGTAAAACTCCTGCCGGCATTCAGAACCCTTGCATGAGGGAAATCCTCGTAAAAACTATAATGGGCATTGTTCCCGCTATCCAGAAAAGCCAGTGCGATGGGTGATTTCCGGTTCTCGTACCTTAAGACATGCTCTACGGAGACATTTTCCTTCTCCAGGAAACTGCATATCATGTCTCCCAGTGAATCGTTGCCATGCTCGCTGACAAGCGCTACAGGAATGCCTGTCCTTCCAAGCGAGACCGCGCTGTTGAGCATGGCTCCTCCCGGGCAGGCTGAAATAAATTTATCCTCCCTGAAAAGTATGTCATAGAATATTTCACTTATTGCAAATACGCAGGAAATGCAAACACCCCGGACATGTTATTGCCACCAATCTCAACCCCATAATTTAACAATTGTCAGGTAGTATAAAGGCTCTCCTTTTTCATCCCTGTGGATAAGGGTCTGCTCCTCAACAGGTATGACCTCCCCCTTTTCTTTCCTCACCCTGTATCTCTGCGTGACCTCGTAGGCGCCCTCCCGGGTGTTCTCAAGCAACTCAAGCATTACTCCTGAAACCTCCTCCGGGTAAATGATATCCTCGTATACGAGTCTTCCTGAAGTGAAGTCCTCCGGGCTGTATCCGAGAGTGGATACATGTGCTGACATGACTTTAACATGCCCGCCTTCTCCCGCGGGTCGCACAAGAGCAATCACCGGCATATGTCGGATGAGTTCTTCAAGGGCTTTTATGTAATCATCAGGTTTTGGCTGGCTGACCATAGCAGGTGTTCTTTCTTCATGTTTGGTTTGAAGGAACTCACTCTCTTTAAGATCGTTCAGTTCGGTAGCCTTTATGTTTATCTCTCTCCCCGTTGTCATATCTTCCTTCACTCCTCTCAGATGCTCATAGATGCTGGCAGATGATAATTACTCTCTCATCTTATGATTTAAGCTTGCCCTCAGAACACAGGTAATAGTAGTCTAAAGGCAGGTTCCCATGGAAAAAAGGAGGTGTGGGACAATAATAATGAAGAGGCAATAGCAATGAAGAGGCAATATCTAACCTCTTCATAACGTTAAAACTCTATATGAATATTTATTTAATAAAAAGCCCGCACTTGCAGGAACCGCGCGTTTCAAGGTCTATTTTATGCGCTGCACACGGACAGATGATCTTCTTGTCCTTTTCTTTGTCCTCTGTCCTTTTCTGGCAGAAACAGTACCATTCTCCAAACTGCTTCTTGTTATTGCAGATACCTTTAACTGCAGTAGTGATAACATCCCAGTCGCTGTTCAGCCTGTATCCTGAGCTTTCTGCATTTTTCTTCGAACGTTCATAGAATTCAGCCTCAAGTTCACCATCGAATCTCATTTTTATCACTCTGTTTTACTGTTTTAATTGTTCTATCATAATACTAACATGTCGCGATTTAAGACTTTGCCTCTTCTTTTGCGATTTCTGCAAGCCTTTTTCCGTTATCTCTGCACTGCTTCAGGTCATCCTCAAATGGCCTGAACTTAACCTGCATGCTCTCGGTTGCAAGTTCGAATCTTGCAGATTCTATCTCCTTTTCCATGCCTTTAACAGCTCCGCCTCCCCATCCGTAGGAGCCGAACAGGAAGTATTTTTTGTTTTTTGGATGAAGCCCCGTCATATATGTAAGAAATCCTGCTACTGTGTAAAACATCTTATTGTTCATCGTAGGTGAGCCAATAGCAATGACCGGTGAATCCATCAGCTCCTTCATGGTCATACTCCAGTCATTCTTTCTCAAATGGCGCACCCTTACTTCCACGCCTGCTTCTCTTACACCCTCCGCTATCTCCATTGCCATTTTCTCAGTGCTGCCCCACATGGTATCATAGATCACAAGCACCTTTTGGGCAGTTTCTCCCCTGGCCCATCTGCCATAGGCTTCAATTATCCTTGGAGGTTCCTTCCTCCAGATAACACCATGAGCGGGGGCTATCATGTCTATGCTTATCCCAAGCTCTTTTACCTTCTCCACATACTTGATAACCTGTCCGCCGAAGGGCAGCAGGATATTTGCATAGTAGATGGCAGCATCTTCCATGACATCTTCCACTTCATCATCAAAGCGTTTGGAAGTTGCAATGTGCTGGCCAAATGCATCGTTGGAGAAGAGTATCTTGTCCTCCTTGAGGTATGTCTGCATGCTGTCGGGCCAGTGCAGCATAGTTGCCTCAATGAACATCAGTGTCCGCTTTCCGAGTTTTATCTCATCTCCGGTCTTTGCTACATGGAAGTTCCAGTTGTCACAGCCCATCTCCCTGTAATGCTCGCAGAGCCCGGACTTACCCTTGGCGCTTGCAATAAGAGTGGCGTTTGTAGCGATGTCCATTATCGCAGGTAATGATCCGGAATGGTCCATCTCCACATGGTTGGAGATAACATAATCAATTTTGGCAGGGTCAACTATCTGCCTTATTCTCTTAAGCATCTCATCGGAAAAGCTTGCCTTTACCGTGTCGATAAGTGCTATCTTCTCATCAACTATAAGGTATGCGTTGTAACTTCCACCTTTTGGAGTCTCGTAACCATGAAAATCCCTCAGGTTCCAGTCAACAACGCCTACCCAGTATATTCCCTCTGCTATTTTCAGTGGCTGTGGCTCATCCATAAGCGCTATCTCCCTCTATATTATGTCTGCATTCTGAACTCGGTTGCCCATTCGAGAAGCTCATCTATTATCCTGTAATGTCCTCTCTCGGCAGCTGCAACGTTCTCAAAGAAAACCCTTTGGTCCTCATCATCTGCCCTCTTTGCCAGTTCTGTGTAGAAATACTCGCTCTTGTGTTCGAATCTCAGGGCTGCCAGCAATATTCCCACCTCTTCCAGTTTTTTTCCGGAGAACTCTTCCGCAAAAGATGCCTTGAAATCCGGGTAATCAAACTCAACGATAGGTGCCTTTTTCTGTTCCCTGTATTGCCGAAGATACTCGGCATGTTTCTTCTCCTCTTCTGCAAGGAAAGTGTAAAGATCCCTGGCAACCGCATTGCTCATTGAAGATGCTTTTTCCAGATAGTATTCCCGTCCTTCATTTTCCAGCTCAATGGCCATGGCAATTGCTTCATCGATCGATCCGAGCTGGTCAAGCTCATCTGCTATTTCCTTTAAGGTGTCTTTCATGCCCATACCTCTGTCAGAATAAATGCTATGGTTAATCAAATCAGTTCAGTGTTTGTTTGCCTGAATATGAACAAATCCCACCGATTCAAACTATCGGGGTCCGGCTTAATATATCTTTCGAAGGTCGACTCCTTTCCCGATTGACTTTTTGGTCTCATATCAGGTTCCTATTCACCCCTTTCAAAAAAAGGCAACCTCTACCTTTATTTAGAAACCTTTTTATTTACTATCATCCATTACAGAGGTTATATTTAGTTTGATTCCAGTATTTTAAATGTATTATTTTGACAGAGGTAATGTGATGGATAAAATCAAGATCGCAATTGCAGGTGTTGGCAATTGTGCAAGCTCTCTGATCCAGGGTATCGAGTACTATAGGGACAAGCATGAAAACGATGCTATAGGACTGATGCACTGGGATATCGGCGGTTACAGGCCTTCCGATATTGAAGTTGTCGCAGCCTTCGATATCGATAAAAGGAAAGTGGGGAAAGATATTTCGGAGGCCATTTTCGCACCGCCTAACTGTACGGCTGTATTCTGCAGTGATATCCCTCAAACAGGTGTAGTTGTAAAAATGGGCTGCATCCTGGACGGGTTCTCGGAACATATGATGTATTTCGATGAGAAAAGGACCTTTGTACCTTCAGGCCAGCCTGAAGCCAGCAAGGAAGATGTGGTTCAGGCACTGAAGGATTCAGGCGCAGAGATATTACTGAACTATCTTCCTGTAGGCTCCGAGCAGGCGACCCGTTTTTACATGGACTGTGCCCTGGATGCAGGTGTTGCATGCGTCAACAATATGCCAGTTTTCATCGCAAGCGACCCGGAATGGGCCGCGAAATTCGAAAAGAGAGGCATCCCTATCATTGGTGATGATATCAAAGCACAACTGGGTGCTACTATCACTCACAGGATGCTGGCAGACCTTTTCAATAAGCGTGGAGTGAAACTGGAAAGGACCTACCAGCTCAATACCGGAGGGAACACCGACTTCCTGAACATGCTCAACCGCAGCAGGCTTGCGTCAAAGAAAACATCGAAGACGGAGGCTGTGCAATCCGTTCTCGCACAGCGTCTGGATGATGATAATATCCACGTCGGGCCAAGTGATTATGTTCCATGGCAGAACGACAATAAAGTATGCTTCCTGAGGATGGAGGGCAAGCTTTTCGGAGATGTACCCATGAATCTGGAGTTACGCCTCTCTGTTGAGGATTCTCCCAACTCTGCTGGTGTGGTCATCGACGCTATAAGATGCTGTAAACTTGCCCTTGACAGGGGAACCGGCGGAGTGCTTTATTCACCTTCGGCCTATTTCATGAAGCATCCTCCAAAACAGTTCACTGATGATGAAGCCCACAAGATGACCAGCGAGTTCATCTGCGGTGACCGTACGAACTGAAGGCGGACCTACTGGCTGTAATCATGATGCAGACTGAAGAGAAACGCCGCATATATGGTGTTGACTTCAGTGGCTCAAAAACTGCCTGCAGGAAGATATGGGTGAGCGAAGGCGTTATCGATGACGACGGTATTCTCGGTATATCTGCATGTTATCCTATATCGGATATAGTTGCGGGAACGAGCCGGGACCGTAGTTCCTGCCTGCTCGCCCTGAGGTCTCTGATCACCGGCAGCAAGAATGGGATATTTGGCATGGATTTCCCATTCAGCCTGCCCCATCGGCTTCTTTCTTCTTCGGACTGGAGTTCATTTATTTCTGATTTTCCCGGCAAATATCCTTCTGAAGGGCACTTCCGCGAAGAAATGAGATCCCTTTCTCCTGACCGGGAACTGAAGCGCCTTACGGATATCGAGGTAAGGGCACCTTTCTGCGTATACAACCTCCGGCTTTACAGGCAGACGTATTTTGGCATACGTGATGTGCTTGGGCCACTGGTTGCAGAGGGTTTGGCATGTGTGCTACCTATGCAGGAGCCTGTCAGTAACAAACCCTGGCTTATAGAAGTGTGCCCTGCCTCAACATTGAAAAAAGAAGGGCTGTATATTCCCTATAAGGGCAGGTCTTCAAGAGAGTCAGAAGCAAGGAAGTACATCCTCGAGGAGATGGTGGACAGGGGCATCTCCATTTCCTCGCATATTAAAGATACTGCCCTTGCAAACACAGACGGCGATGCGCTGGACAGTGTGATCGCGGCTTTTGCAAGCTCAAAGGCTCTCCGGGGAATGGATACCTTGCGGGACTCTCTCCCGCAGATATACCTTGCCGAAGGGTACACTTTCTTCTGAGCGCATCAAAAGTCCCATGGACTGGAATCTCAATTTTTGCTCACACCAACTATATCATATATATCCTCGGGGCTTTTCATCACCGTGATATTTTCCATTTGTGAAAGCTTCTCGGAATTGGAAACATCAGCCTCTCTCATTTTGAGTACCATTTGTCTTCCTTCGGGAGAGGTGGTTTTTACAGTCCCTCTTTTCTGGTCAACTGCAAGTATGTATATCGGAGTTTCACCTTTTGCTGTCTGTGCAACAGTATTGGTAACAAGGGTATCTGCGATGCCACAGACTATTTTTGCAACGGTATTAGCGGTTGCAGGAGCAATGATAAGTGCATCATAGTGGCCCACCTGAAGGGGACCGGCGATAAATGGCGAGTTTGGACCCCCTTCTGTTTTGAAGTTGGGAAAATCCCTCTGTATATCGTCCCACATCCTGTACCATTTCATAACAACTTCCCCTTCTTTTGAAAGAAAGACCATTATTTCGATGTCAGTCCTATTCTTAATGTCCACCATTATGTCGTACGTTTCCTTAATCAGGTCTCCTGAGCCTGTTATTCCCCATGCTATCCTCTTCATTCAATGTCTCCTCGTATCTTATTGCAATAATTATCCTGGCCTTTCCGGGATGTTCAGTATCCTACCAGTGATTCCTTCTTGATCCTCACATCCGGTACGCCCATGGAGCGCAGCATCTCAGTCATGGACTCCGTCATGGATGGAGGCCCGCAAATGTAGAACTCCCTTGTAGCATAGTCATGGACCTCCTTTCGGATCAGGTTCTCATTGATCCTCTCCCTGCATCCAGTCCAGTTTTCAGAGGCTCTGGTCAGGGTCTGGAACACGGTAAGGCGAGGGTTCTGCCGGATCATTTCTGATAACTCTTTCCAGAATACCATGTCCTCCTCGGTCCTGTCGCTGCAGATCAGCACTACATCCGTATCCAGCTTCAGATCAGTACAGTACCTGCAGATGCTTCTCATGGGTGCTATGCCTATTCCGCCGCTGAGCAAGACTATCTTTTCATACTCTCCTTCGTAACTCATCTTTCCGAAGGGGCCACTGATATTGAACGGATATCCGGTTTCCATGGAATCCAGTGCGTTTGAGAATTCGTGGCCGGTAAGTTTCTTTGTGAACTCCAGGTGGTCCTTCTCTGTCGGGCTGCTGGATAAGCTGAAAGGCTTGCTGACGCTCTTCCCATTGAATTCCAATGTCACTACAATGTACTGCCCGGCTTTGTAGTCAAAATCATCAGGTCTTTTGAACCTGAAGCTCTTTGCATTTGCGCTGCGCGGGATAATTTCACTTATATTTGCCTGGAATTTCAAGATACTTACTCCTGTTGTATCTTTTTAATAAGCTGAGCTGTCTCAATCAGCTTCTTCATTGTCCTGCGAAGGCTCCTGAGACCATCAGGGTCTTCAGACACTCCTTCTGCTCCCTTGTCCTTTGACCAGAAAGTTCCGCCAAGGTTGGAACCGAAGGAACCTCCACCCACAGGTATCATTTCGCTGATAACATAAAAATCATGTATGGACCGGATCGCAGGTTCCTGGCCGCCTATCCTGTCACCGCCCACTGCAGCTGCAGCACCAACCTTGTTCAGGAATACCTTTGGGTCGCGTGCAACCACAGCCCTGCACCTGTCCATTATAGTCTTTGTCTGGGCGCTGAGCGTACCCTGGTAGACAGGAGTGCCGATTATCCAGGCATCGGCCCAGATCATTCTATCATACAGCTCCACAAGATCGTCTTTGTGGATGCAGCCCTGCTTAGTACGCACACAGTAGTCACAGTGGATGCAGAATTTCATTTCCTTTCCGCTTGCAGAGAAATACTCTGTCTCTGCGCCAAACTTCTCCTGTGCATATCGTAAGGCCTCATTCACAATAAAATCAGTGGCTTTCTTCCTGGGGCTGCCAGATATACCCAGTAGCCGGATAGCTGAACCTTCAGACAATGGCACTCCAACCTCCTTGTTTATTCAATGGTTATTGATTCCATGGGGCAGGCATCCACACAGATACCGCATTCCACACAATCTTCAGGTCGTGCAATAACGGACTTCATGTCCCCGTTATTGTCTTTCTGAATCTCTATTACATCTGTCGGGCATGCCTGAGCACATGCTCCGATGCCTTCACACTTGTTTTTATCTACTTTTGCCGGCACTACTATATCCTCCTTTTCATTGTTTTTTATATGAGCCTATAATTGTCAGGGTTATTGTCAACGCTGCCAGGACCATCAATGCCATGGAAGCCGTAAATCCGGGGGCCTGCGCCTGGGTATCAACAGGTTTTTCCGGGTCATGGATCTTGCCGGATGCCTTCACCATGGCTATCACCGGTACTTCATGGATCCCTTCTCCGAACAGGTGGTCTATGAGTTCCTGGGGTGCTGACATATAATTGAGAGTAGCGTCAACAGTCAACGGATAAGATGTGTTGTCATGCAGAGTGAACGTATGTTGCTCGCTCACAGTTTCCCGGGGAGCTATCCTGTTATCGGCAATTACCTTTTCAGCAAGCCAGAAACTCAGTGTTGCGTTCCCTTCACTGTCGCCAAGCACAGTGTTGTACATCACGGAAGGGCCTGTGCTTAGGGAGGTGTCTGCCTTTGTTGTGCGATAGATCATCTGCCCTTGATTATCGGTAACCTCCACTTCAAGCCACATCTGACGGATCTCAGAAACTCCCGTTGGCAGCATGTGGCCTGCGCCGGAGTTGGTAATTGCAATCTCGATAGTTACCTCTTCTCCCTTTATTGCTGTCCGGGGTACATCGAGCCTGAGAGTCGCTGCCTTCTGAAGTCTCTCTATTGCAAGCTTTCTTTCCTTTTCAGCTCCCAGCATCCCTGTTACGAAAGCATTGCCTCCGACTGTGCTATGTAATGAGACATGTTCTCTCTTTGGGGAGTTAGAGGCCGACCTGCCGGGATTTGCTTTGAACTCCGTAACTCCGGGGCTCATATGGCAATGCTGGCATGTCACGTCGTTCTGACCGTAGTAGCTTTCATTCCAGGTGCTGTAGGTATCGTCAATTACAAGTCCGTTCACCGGGTGGGTGACCTGATGGCACATGCCGCAGAACTCTGAACGGGTATGAAGTTCCAGATACTCCGATGCATGGGAGGCTGACTTCGAGTCGTCGAAAGGCCCCCATTTTGTGTTACCCGGAGTGACTATGAAAGACGCGTCACCTATGCCGCTGCTGCCGGAGACCGTATGGCAGAAATCACACTGCACTCCCATATGTGCTATCTCGCTGAGATGGGACCCATCTGCCGGAGGTATCTCTCCTGAAAGGACTCCTATCGGGATGTGGCAGCGGGAACAGAACTCATCGACCAGACCGTCTGTGTCAGTACTTGCGGCATGGAACTCTTTCTGGTAGAATGGGTCCGTATATGCATTGGAATGCATCGTTCCATCCCACTGGGAATGAACAATGGCATGACATTGCTGGCATTTGCCTGCCCGTGTGAAATCGGAAGAAGAATACTCTCCTGAGGCCATGGGATCTGTCGCATAGGCGCAGCCTGTTAGGAGCAGAATTGTTGCAGCGGCAATAAAAACAATGATGTATCTAAAGATGAACACCCCATTTTTTACAAGAGCACCTGATCTATAGTTAAGTTATTATGAATCACCCATGAACAATAATCAAAATTGAAGAGGATCCTTACGATCCCCTCGAAGCTTTCATCTTAGCATCTTAAGCGCATGCCTGCAGGCTGCAACAGCCGGTGCACCTGAGGTTATGAAGATCACATCCATGACTTCCATGATCTCTTCCTTGGTTGCCCCATTGTTGAGCGCGCTTTTCATCTGGGAAGCCACACAGGCCTCACACTGTTTTGAAGCGACCACTGCAAGTGCCATCAGGATCTTTGTTTTGGCAGGTAGTGCACCATCCTGAAGCAATTTGCTGTTGCACATGTTATACTTGTGCAGGAATTCCGGCTCAAGCTGGTCAAGTGTTTCCAGTATCTGAGGTGTGAATCCAAGCTTATCTGACATATCCCCGAGTAACCCCTTGTGCCTTTTTCCTTCACCGCACATGTTACTGTCTTTGTTTGGATCTTTATTTCCACACATATTTCTATCTCCGCACATATCTCTATCTCCTTTATATTAGTAATGAACGTTCAGTCAAAACCCTCTTCTATTGTATGTCCCAGGCAGTAGCTGCACATGAGCCTTGGCAGTCCTTTGGGAAGCCTTTCAACATGAGGTGGTTTTCCAATTGATACCGGCAATTCAAGTTCCTTTGCATGGTCAACACACAGGCCCTTACCGCATACTATGCAAACACAGGCAGCTTCACTATCATTTCCTGTGTCCATGCAATCATAACATTTCATCATGATATCACCTAATAGTTCTCCTTCAGGGCTTCATGGCAGGGTATGCATAGTATCTTTTTAATATGCTGCACATCCTCGTATTTACACTCAACTCCCATACCGCATTTTAGTTTTATGCTGTATTCTCCCTCCCATACAGGAGTGTCTTCCCTTACCAGGTGTTGTTTACATACTCCTCGCCCGCATACTATGCATATGGCCAGGGTGTCACTTTTTTTTCCATTTTTTGAACACTCATAACATTTCATGCTGATCACTTCGTAATTATTCAAATCACTCCTACATATGACTGTTGTCAAAAACAGGCCCATTTAAAGCCTGATGCTATTGATGTATCTCTCCGTGACGGCTTCCCGAACCTCCACCTCCATATTTATCTTAGTTGCCAATTAATCTGAAACTTCCTCAATATATCTGTATCGGTGATGATGCTTGGCATCTTTGACAGGTGCCGGTATACTGGTTTTTATACATTCCTTTCTATATTTTCCAGACTTGCACTTTTAGAAAATCAATGTGTTGTTGCTCCGTAGTTTATCAATATTCCATGTGGCGTCCTTCTTTGATGTCGAATCAAACCAACAAAGTTTTAAATATGTATAGCCACCTGAATAACAACACTTTTACAGGAGGATTCAAATGACATTTGGAATAGAGTTTGTACCGAGCGACCCGGTTCTTAAGATCGCTCATTATGCAAAGCTTGCTGAAACACAGGGATTTGACAATGTATGGATCACTGACCACTACAACAACCGTGATGTGTACTCCACCTTAGCAGTTCTTGCAATGAACACTAACAGCATCAAGCTGGGTACCGGTGTGACAAATCCGTACACCAGGAACGCTGCTGTAACAGCATCAAGCATAGCTTCGATCAACGAGATATCAGGTGGCCGTGCAATTCTTGGTCTTGGTCCTGGAGACAAGGCAACTTTTGATGCCATGGGAATCTCATGGGACAAGCCACTGACAATGACAAAGGAGAGCATCTCCGCTATCCGCGCTTTCTTCACAGGGAAGAAGGTAAACCAGGATGGCGAAATGGTCAAGATCAGCGGTGCAAAGATGGCATTCAAGGCAGGCAGCATCCCTATATATATGGGTGCACAGGGTCCTAAAATGCTCGAGCTTGCCGGAGAGGTTGCTGATGGTGTACTGATCAACGCATCCCACCCAAAAGACTTTGAAGTAGCTGTGCAACAGATTGCATCAGGTGCAAAGAAAGCAGGACGCGACCCCAAGGAAGTAGATGTTGCAGCATATGCATGCTTCTCAATCGATGAGAAACCTGAGAAGGCAGTCAACGCAGCAAAGGTCGTTGTCGCATTCATAGTTGCAGGCTCACCTGACATGGTGCTTGAGCGCCACGGCATTGATGTAGCAGCAAAGGCAGACATCGGTGCTGCAATTGCAAAGGGCGATTTCGGCTCACTCATGGGCGGAATGGTAACTACCGAAATGATCGATGCGTTCTCTATCTGCGGAACCCCGGCTGACTGTAAGGCAAGGATCAATGACCTGCTTGACATCGGTGTGACACAGATAGTTGCCGGCTCCCCAATCGGACCTGACAAAGAGAAGGCTATCAAGCTCATCGGTAAAGAAATAATCGGACAAAAATAAACACGTCGGAGGCAATTAATGGCCCATCCCAAGATATTAGAGGTCATTGAACACGACGTCTGCACAGCTTGCGGGGCATGCGCATCGGTCTGCCCCGCCGGTGCTATCGTCGTGGATAAAAGGGCAGAGATTCGTGACCCTGATAATTTAGAACTGTACGTCAAAGGTGCAGCGCCTAATGTATGTGAGGGATGTCTTACATGCGCAAGGATCTGTCCTGTCATTGACGGATTTATGGAAGATGAATTTGCAAACGTAAGGTCATTCTTCGGAGCAAAGAGCAATATAAAAGGCCAGGACGGCGGTGTAACTTCCACTCTTGCAAAGGCTTTGCTTGAGAATGGCGAGGTTGACTGTATCGTTGGTATCGCCAGCGATGACGGGTGGAATACCGAACTGATCCTGATGACAAAGCCCGAAGATGTTGACAGGACAACAGGTACCAAATATACTTATGATTCTGTACTGTCAGCTCTGAAAGAGCCATTCGAGAAATACGACCGGATAGCTGTGATCGGAGTCCCCTGCCAGGTACATGCAGCCCGCTTGATATCGGAAAATGTAAATGACAAGATAGTTGTTATTATTGGCCTGCTGTGCATGGAAAGTTTCTATCATGATGTCATGAAGGAAAAGATCCTTCCGGAGATCATGGGACTTAAGGCGGAAGATGTCGTCAAGATGGACTTCGGCAAAGGTCAGTTCTGGAACTATACAAAGGACGGCGAGGCACACAGTGTGAAGATCGCACAGGTTGCTCCGCATGCAAGGAACCCATGCCACCACTGCTGTGACTATACATCATACTTTGCTGATATCTCAGTAGGTTCTGTTGGTACTCCTGACGGATGGAACAGTGTGCTCATACGCACTGATGTCGGTGAGAAGTACTTCGATATGATCAGGGACAGGGTTGAGATCATGGAAGACCCCAAGCCCGGACTGGATCTTATCAAGAAACTTACCACGATGAAACACGACAACAATAAGAAACACTACCTGGAAGTATGTGAAGAGTTCACATTCGATGAATGTGGCATTCACTGATGGTTGCCAAATGCACATGAGAAGGGCGTTCTATATAGGACGCTTCCAACCATTTCATCTTGGGCATTATTCCGTTATTACCAGTATAGCCCGGGATGTGGACGAACTGGTTATCGGCATTGGTAGTGCACAGAAGAGCCACGAGCCCAAGAACCCTTTTACTGCCGGTGAGCGCGTGATGATGATCCGGCATGCTCTTAAGGACACTGATATCACTCATTATGCGATCCCGATAGAGGACCTGCAGAGAAATGCCGTGTGGGTCTCGCATATAATTTCCATGACACCACCCTTTGACCTTGTCTATTCCAACAATCCTCTTGTCATCAGGCTCTTTGAGGAAGCAGGAATCGAAGTGCTCCAGCCGCCCATGTATCACAGGGACGGTTATTCCGGAAGGGAGATACGCAGGAGGATCATCGCTGATGAGGAGTGGAAGCATCTGGTTCCCCAGGCTGTAGTCGAGATTATCGAAGATCTAGATGGCGTTGAGAGACTAAAGCAGGTTTCAAAGACGGATATCGATTGATATTCATCCGGGAAAACTTATTGGACCACTCATGAACGTATCCACCTGATTGAAGCAAGTGGTCAGTGTTCTTCAAGGTCCTTTACTTTCTTAATGATCTCATTGAACACAGGGCTACAGCACTTGCCAGTAGGGTTCTTTATTTTACACTGGCTCTTTGCACCCGGATCATAATATTTCCTTATGGCATTCATATCCGTAATTTTATGTTCCCTTACAGCCAGGATGACATTTTCTTGCGTTATCTTGCTGCAGTAACATGCATATCTGGGATCGGCATCTTCCTTGAACCATAAAGGTACAGTAATGTCCGTTTTCCAAAAGATAATGCGTGTCTTGTCATTGTAGTAGGCTATGTTGCACTTTTCATTCATGCACAGGTAGTAATCTTCCTGGCCTGCTTTCTCTTCCATTTCCCTTCTGAGTAGATGCCTCACTGTGGTATTCTCAACCCACCTTCCTTTTGTCTTGCAGCCCAAGTTTGACAGTTTTCACTCCTTGATGAAGAGAATGCCTTCTCTTTTCGCCCAATTTTTTCGTTTTTTTGTCAGGAAAACCTATTTGACAGTTTAAACAATTTCATGCAAAATTCTACGATTTTGCCCTTTTTTGCCTTAAAATCAGTGTATTTATGGCATCAAAGTTGGCATAAATGTACTTTTTCGACCTTTCTTTCAGGAAATCGACGGTAACTGTCAAATTCAATAAGCTTTTTTTTATGAATTTTGTGGACTTATGTTTGAGTTCATTGAACTCATATCGCATCAGCGATATGAACAACTGTGCAATGAACCCAATGATAATAGCTCCATAGATACTGGCATCTGACCATACTCGTAACGGTTTTATCTCGATCTCATTCTTGAGGGAATTAATTATTTTCTCTATTGAGTCTTTTTTCCTGATGTTTGAAGAGCCTGTTTTAGTGTCAAATTCTTACTCGATTTCAGACAGAAAAATCCTTCTCTGCCTGTTATCAAATGTTCCTCAAGAAGTTTGATAGCTTCTTCTTCATCAAGATCCGTCAGTTTTGTCTGTAAGGAATAAACGACATCAACAAGGACATTATTGATCCTGAACTTTTTAGGCAGCTTCTTATTCTTGTCAATAGATTGCTGTATCTCTTTTGCTTCCTCTATCTGCCTCATGATCTTCCTGGCTCTTGATTCAAGTTGCTCCTTCTGGAGCTTTTCAGAGAAGTAGAAGTAGTTGAAACTACTTGGTTTAACGATTTTCAGGCCATAGATACCATCTTCTGAATCAACAATCTCAAGAGAATAGTTCCCGAAGTTTGCAATTATCTTGTCATCACTCTTATTGAGCTTTCTTGCAGTCAGATACTGCAGGTCATCTGCCATTATCATGGCAGTGTTCTCTATGCTATGAGCTCCTTTATCGAAAACAACAAGTGATCCCTGCTTCAACCTCTTGTTTACCTGTTGATACGTTTTCCTGAAGTGTTTCTGGTCATGCAGATTTCCGGGTTCTACTGTGATGGCAATAGGCACGTTGATGGGATCTGCAAGTTCTGCTATGCCTAATGTTATCTGTTTCTTGTCAGGCCTGTGATCACGACTATAACCATATTTACCCAATGGAGATTTATCGCCATGCAGAACGATGCTGGTCCAGTCCACATTGATGTTGGTATGTTCGAAATCATACCTGTCAAACAGTCTGTCCTGAATATCGGAAATAATCGTTTCACGATTATTTCCCAGGGTTTCAAGAACCCTGTAAAGTGTCCTTTCACTGAAATCTTCGAGATCGAAGATATCAAGTACCTCATCACGGTTTATCCAGTCATGAGCTTTACTTATGCTGAAATTATCTGTAAGCTTGTAGCTTACAAGAGCCTTCAGCAAGTTGTTGATATCAATACCATTCTTTTTGTGTTTACCGAAAACAGTAGGAAAGTCAAGGATACCATAAAGTTGGTTTACTGCCACAATAGTTCCGACAGGAAAGCATATATTCTCGTTAGGAATAATCTCGTATGTTCTTAGTTTTTGTTGCATTTTTGGTCGAATACATCAAGGCTAAGAACACTATTATTACTTTTGACTGTCAAAGTTGGGTTTAATGTTTGACAGTGTATATGGTTCCAGACATCTCTTGAATGGGAAATGGACGTAATTCATCCACCCGTTAAAACGGGTGGTCTTCTTACTCCAAGATTATAAAAAAGGAAAAAAGAATATCAAACCATTATCGAGACATGGCGTTTGACTCTTACAGAGGGTTATAAAAAGTTAAAAATCACAAGTCGGTGCTCACACATAATTATCCTTGTGTTTCTCATAAAGAACATGTATAATACCATCAGCAAGCCCCAGCTGAGGAACATGTATCTTTTCCACATTTCCCCACTTCATGACAGAGAGATATATTTTAGAAGCCGGGACTATGATATCGGCCCTGTCAGGCTTGAGCCCCAGTTTGATTATACGCTGTTCAAGAGAATGGGCTCGCAGGAGGTCATATACATTTTTCAGGTCGCCATATGAAAGAGGAGTTCCTTCCTTAGCATTTGCAAGAGAGAAGACCTTGCCGATGTTGCCTCCGCTGCCCACAGAAGAAAGCGGGCGGTATTCCTTTGTAACGGACCTGACCCATTTCTTCATGTCATTCCATTCATCTTTCGAAACCAAACCTTCGATCATGCGGATAGCACCTATATTGAATGACCTGTATGCAAGTACCCTGCTCCTGTCATAGAGGATAAGTTCGGTGCTGCCGCCGCCAACATCAATATGAAGATATGTGGAAGAAGTATCGTTGGCAATTATCTTCTCAATGTGGTTGGAATATATTATCCGGGCTTCCTTCCTCCCACTTATGACACTTATCTCTATCCCGCTCTCATCCTTGATTCTGCTTACGATATCATCACTGTTCTGAGCTTCCCTCATTGCCGAGGTTGCGCATGCCATGACATCTATCGGCTCATAGGCATCCATAAGATACCTGAAAGCTATCATGGTCTTTACAAGCTGACCAACCTTTT
This sequence comes from Methanolobus sp., assembly GCF_030682845.1. Taxonomy (GTDB): domain Archaea; phylum Halobacteriota; class Methanosarcinia; order Methanosarcinales; family Methanosarcinaceae; genus Methanolobus. Next base: position 80,547 of record NZ_JAUXNK010000046.1, read on the forward strand.
CATCTGAAATACGCCCGTGAACAAAAGCATCATCACCAAGGCGTATAGGCATACGTATCAGGGAAACAGTCTCAAATACAGGATTAACACCTGTGATATCTACTTTTGAAAGGAGCAAGCGAACAGCGTTCGAACCTATATCAATTGCAGCAAATCTCATCTGTTCACTCCTGCATCCCCGAGTTTGTCTTTAAGGAACCCATATATATCCAACTGTGAACGGTAGACACTACCTTCATTTCCTTTCCTGTAAGTGTTATCCTGCTTCTCATTGATAACCCTGGCCTTCGTGTTGTCCCTGAACTGCAGTTCCATGTAATGCCTGAGTTCCTGCTGCAGGTCGTGATCATATATAGGCACTGCCACTTCAATACGTCTGTCAAGGTTCCTGACCATCCAGTCGGCAGAAGAGATATAATATTTTTCGTCTCCGGCATTAGAGAAGATGAGTATCCGGGAGTGCTCAAGGTATTTGTCCACTATGCTTATTACCTCAATGTTCTCGCTCAATCCCTTAACACCTGGCACAAGAGAGCATATACCTCTGATGATAAGTCTTATTTTCACACCATCCCTGCTGGAATCATAGAGTTTCCGGATCATCTGGCTGTCAACGAGACTGTTCATCTTAGCATATATGTAGGCAGGTTTTCCCGCAATGGCATTCTTTCGCTCGTTATCTATCATCCGTAGTAGCTTCCGGCGCATATGCATCGGGGAGACCAGAAGGTGATTGTATATGAAGCTCTTGTAATTATACCTGAAAAAATCAAATAGATGCTCAACCTCATTGGTCAGGTTCTTATTCACAGTCATCAGGGTATGGTCACAATACACCTTTGCAGTATCTTCATTGAAATTACCGGTGCCAATGCATGAATAGTGCACAATATCATCACCTTCCTGCCTGGTGATATGACAAAGCTTGGAATGCACTTTCAGGTTTGGCACACCGTCTATTATCCTTGCGCCGGCTTCCTCGAGTTTCCGTGTCCAGTACATGTTGAGCTCTTCATCAAACCGCGCCTGGAGTTCGATAACAACAGTGACTTCTTTTCCATTCTTAACAGCATTTATAAGCGCATTGACAACATTGGATGTTTTTGCAACCCTGTAAAGAGTTGTCTTAATGCTTATCACGTTGGGATCTATTGCTGCCTCACGAAGTAAATCGATATAGTAACCAAAAGACTGGTATGGATAATGCAGGAGAATGTCTTTCTCTTTGATTGCGCTGAACATGCTTTTGTGTCTCATGAGGTCCTTGTGGGCAAGAGGGATATCTTTCCGGTACATCAGCGTGTCAGGACCAACAGCAGGAAAATTCATAAAATCTCTTGCATTGTGGTACCTGCCACCTGACACGAGATTGTCAAAACCGCTTATATGAAGCCTGGTGAGGATAAAATCGAGCAGGTCCTCAGGTATTTCCCTATCATAGACAAAACGTACAGGTTCCCCTTTTTCCCTTGCTTTGAGGCTTTCAGAAACTTTTTCAAAGAAGCTCTTGGTGACATCGTCATCAAAATCAAGTTCTGCGTCCCTTGTTAGCTTTATTGTATAGGCTTTTATTGATTCGTAATCAAACGTGGAGAAGATATCTGCAAGACCAAAACGAATGACATCATCAAGCATCATGACACATGTTCCACTCTCCGAATCCGGAAGGACGGTAAAACGTGAGAGGACATCGGCCGGAACTTCTATAAGGGCATAATTAAAGTGCTGAGGCTCAGAGTAACGGTACATGGCAATTGCAAGGTATATAGCCTGGTTCCTCAGGTATGGAAATTCGGGGAGTTCCTTTATCATTATAGGAACAAGACGGGGCCTTACCTTGTCGTTGAAATATGTTTTAAGGAATGCCTGCTGTTCTATATTCAACTCTGTCCCGTCAACAATATACACGCTATAACTCTCAAGTTCCTTGCGGATTTGCTGGAACACCGTATCGAAATTGTCCCGGAGCCGGATTACGACATTGTGTACATCCTTCATGACCTTTTTCGGAGAACCGCCTACCATTGCTTTGGACTTTACACCTGCATCCAGCATTCTTTTCAGGGTGCCAACCCTTACACTGAAGAACTCGTCCTGATTGGACGAGAAAATACCCAAAAACTTAAGCCTCTCAAGAAGTGGTACTGCAGGGTCCATTGCCTCCTGAAGTACACGCTCATTGAAGGAAAGCCAGCTTATTTCACGGTTAACATAGTCCTTCGTCCTAGCCATGGTAATCATTTTTAACTTGGATATGAAGATATTATAAATTATAAAGAGACACCGTTATATAACACTTTACATATAATAATAAATAGAAGTATAGAGAAGTCAGCAAGATACTGTTGCATCATTATACATATATAAAATATATAGACGATACCTTTTCTTTCCTCACGCAGGAAGAGATGATCTCAGTTAGAGTAAATCCCTGCTATCGCCTGAGATAATCTAATGCTGAATCCATTGTCGCACACTTTTGACCAGGCCGCTGGAAACTCTCCCACGAGATTTTCAAGTTCCTTATTCCGATACTCGATGTAGGCTTCTATTCCAGATTCCCTTTGCCTGGCCACTGCAACCTGCGCATGATCATCACTTGTTATACCCCACTTCCCTAGCTCTCAAAGTTATCAAGAAGTTCGAGGGCGACTACGGCATCATGCATGTCTCCCAGATTATCCTGCAGGTTTTTGAGGTCATGTATAAGTTGTTTTGAGTCCTGTCCAAGTACTTCCCGGAAGAACTCAAGCGTGTAGCGCAGTATCTTAACATCGATGCGGCGCTGATGATACTGATCAAATGTCGGTGCTGATCCTGCGGACACGATAGTATCGTATGAACGCACCTTTGCCAACTGTGAGTATAACAATACAGGCAGCACATCTTTCACAAGACAGGGTCCGGGGTCACCCTTCTTTGTAACTGTCCCCATATTCCAGGAACCATTATCAAGAAGTATCCTGGCTAAACTGGATATGAACTTGGCATATCTGGCACTGTCCATATATATCAGCATCATTCCCCTGCGCTTTGCCTTTTCTATGTGCAGGGAATCGGTGAGGTTGCCAAGATCGATATTACTTCCGGCAGGCTGGGTTCCAAGATAATGGTCTATTTTCTCAAGGAATACGTCCATATCGCGCACCTGCCCGAGTGTTCTTCTTGCAGACCACAGGTTTTTGAGATGTTTGTCGAGCTTTTTCATGTCCATGTACTCCTCAAGCACCTGGAAGACGGAACGCATGCGCATTGCTGCAACCCGCATATCATGAAGCTCTTCGATGTCTTTTCCAACCTGGGTACCTCTCTCATGTTCAAGCATCCTGCCAAAATGGAACTTTAATATTTTACATGAAGCTTCACGCATTGTGTCACTTGGCTTGATATTTGTCTTTTTCATGGAGATGATGCTATGGGAAGGACTGACTGCTACGACAGAAGACTCTTCTTCAACTAAAGGGATATGCGCTATAGTTCCAGAGTTCATCGTTTTTTCATCACGAGTGCCTGCGTCCTCAACTGTGCCATCAGCAATCTCTTAAGCATCATCAGATACTGCACCTGTATTTTCATTTGTATTTTCAGTTGGATTGTCCTGTGGAACTGAAATAACAGACATGTTGATACCAGCATCTTCATTGTGCAAAGATGGCCTGGAATAATCAGGCAGCATGCTGGCTACCATTATAACCGCAAACGCTGCCATAACGGAACTGTCCATGACACCTGTTTTCTCAGGCCCTGTAATTGTTTCACTGGAAGATGTCACATCAGAACCGGTACATTCAGGCGCAAGATGGAAGAGAGAAAAACAGTTAACGAATAAGTTGATAATTATCAGGAATATACCCAGAGAATAAGAGATAAAAGCGTATGCAACTGTTGGATATAACCATTTTTCAGGATAGGATGTGACAACGATAAGAATACCCAGAAGTGAAAAGAACATACCGGCAATAAAAGACGTGCTACGACCACAACTCCTGTTCATACTGGCAATATTCAGACTTGCAAATATCAGCAAAAGGCCAACACCCACAAGAGTACAGGAAATAAGTATAACCTGAGGGTCGGAGAACCTTGTCACTTTCCCGACCATGGCATACAGGATACCGGTCATGGAAAAAACAAGGCCGAACAACATAAAGAAGGCGGCAAGCGTGGAACTTTTTCTGCGAAGTGCTGTATATGGCATGTTTAACTCACATTGGGGTGGTAATTAGAAAGAATAGCATAAATTAAACTCACTTTTTGATATTTTCCAGTTCCTTCAGGGTTCCCTTAATGACCTTTCTTTGCATTCTCAGCTGAAGGACCTGATTCCCGATAATCTGCCTTTGGTCTTTCTTATTTTTAGACTTAGCAAGAGACTTCTTGAGCAATTTGATATTGGCTTTGATCTCAACATCCATTTTGTCCTTATCTCCCAATATTGCCTTAACGGGACAGATCCGAACACATTTCCCACAATTGATACATTTTAAGTCATCAATAAGGGCTTTTCCCTTTACCATAGAAATCGCATCTGTCGGACATTTCTTAACGCATTTTTTACAGGCAACACACTTTTTCTTCTTGATCCATGGCACAAAACACACCCCCATAATAACTAAATAACGATATATACAAACACATAGAAATGTCTTTCTAAGAGAGGTGGAGTGAGGGACGATGACGACAACCTTTAAGAGATAGTACACATAAAACGTATTTAATATTTAGAATTATATATTGATTTTATTTGAATTAACATTTCGGGTTAAAGCATGCTTGAAAAGATGGACCTGTCAAAGAGTATTCAAAAAAAGGAATATGAAGATATGGTAGAAGAGTTTAAGCTCCGCATGGGAGAACTCCAGAGAAAAGCATGGAAAATGGGCATCCCGATTATTGTCGTCTTTGAAGGCTGGCACGCTTCAGGAATGACAGAAATAATCAACAGATTTCTCATGCCTCTAAATCCGATGGGATTCGAACTTTACACCACAGGTAAACCATGCCCTCAGGAAGAACAGAAACCTCTTATCTGGCGGTTCTGGACAATGCTCTCAGAAAAATTCCCCACTTCAAAGGAAGCAATAGACTTTATGCCTCCAAGCCTGTGAAATACCTCTTCATCCTCTATCAGGAACTTGGCTTCTATCTCCATAATGATCTAAAGGAATTAGGTTTTATTGGAGATTAAATCTTTGCCCCTCAAAAAGATTCAAATGCATATCTTGCGGTACAACTGTGCGTTTGCAACAACCGGCTCAAAATGACTTTCAAGAACCTCAGGCATCTTCTGGGTCTGTTCCGTGGCAAAATATCCTTCGTCCAGTGAATCATGGAACATCCTTATAACATCGACACGCTCCTGTTCATTGAAATGAAGGAGTACGTTCTTACACATGATAAGGTTCAAGCCTTTCCTTATAGGTTTCATGCTCAGCAGATCATGTTTTGTAAATGAGACACTCCTGCGTATCTCTTCTGAAATAGTATAATGACCTGGCTCATCCGCCGGAGAAAAATATTTTTCAAATATTGGCCCGGGTATCCTCTGTACCTGTTCTAACGGATACGTTCCTTTTTGGATGATATCACCGAATAGGTTACTGCTGTCGATATCTGTTGCGTGGATCTTTACGTTCCTGAAGATCATTCCCATATTCTCCCGCAGTACAATAGCCAGTGAATATGGTTCGGGGCCCATTGCACAGCCTGCATCCCATATGTGTATGTACCTGCGTGTTCTCAGACCCGGGATAACGTAGTCCCGGATCATCTCAAGGGTCTGCATATCTCTGAAAAAATAAGTGAAAGCCATGATATTGGAGAAAGAGGTCTTGCCATTCAGACAAGGTTTGTTATCTCACTCACTTCTTCAACTGTCAGGACTCTGCCAAGATCAAGAAGTATGAGCAGCCTTTTATCAATCTTTCCAACTCCTTTAAGGTAGTTCCTGCTGACTTTGGACATGACAAGTTCAGGAGCAGGTTCCACGCTGGATATAGGTATCCGCAGCACCTCGTTCACAGAGTCTACGATCATGCCTACAACAGAATTGCCTATCTCCACTACTATTATCCTGGAGTTTTCATCGGCTACCCTGGACTGCAGGTTAAAGCGCTTACTGAGATTCACAACTACAATTATCCTGCCTCTGAGGTTTATCACACCTTCCACAAAATCAGGAGACTGGGGGATCTGAGTCATCTCAGGCATCCTTATTATCTCCTGCACGTTCATGATCTCTACACCAAACTCCTCGCCTCCCAGCTCAAAGACCACTAGCTGGAGCAGATCTGCCGCGTTCCTTTTTCCTTCAAATGAATTGTCAGCCATATTATTGGTCTCCTAAAAATTATAGAAGGGCATGGCCCTTGCGTTTACTACCTTTTGATAAGGACTCTGGCTTGCCTTTAAAGGAATCTTTTTGCTTCCCCGGAGCATTGCCTGCTGTTTCATCGAGGAGGAACTTATCAACAACGTCTTTCATTTCCCCGGCGACCAGTGCCAGGCTCTCTGCTGATTTTGAGAGTTCCTGCATTGTAGCTGTTTGCTCCTGTACAGCTGCGGAGGCTTCCTCGGTTCCGGCTGCCGATTCTTCAGAAACAGCAGATACTTCCTCAACAGATGATGTAACCTCTTCTATTGAAGCTGATTGTTCCTCTGCGGCTGCTGCAATATCCTGCACCATGTGGGCTATTGTGTCCCCGGCCTTCATGACTTTCTCTATTACAGATGCAGCCTTATTGAGAGCTTCAGCGCCTGTGGAAACCTCTACAGCACCCTGCTGCATGGTTTTCACGGCATTGGATGTGCCTGCCTGTATCTCGTGTATAAGACCAGCTATCTGTTTGGCTGCGTTACCGGAATCCTCGGCCAGTTTGCGAACCTCGTCTGCAACAACAGCGAACCCGCGGCCATGCTCTCCTGCCCTTGCAGCCTCTATTGCTGCATTGAGAGCAAGCAGGTTGGTCTGATCGGCAATGCTTGTAATAAGACTTACTATCTCGCCTATCTGTTTGGATTTGCCGTCAAGTTGCATTATAGCTGAGGAGGAATCTGAAGATGCACCTTTGATGCCTTCCATCTTTTTCAGCAGGTCCTTTGTAATAATACCCAGATCGTGAAGGAGTTCATTGGATTCCTTGGCAGTTTCTGCAGCCTTCTGGGAGTTGGTCGCGACTTCCTGTACAGTCACGGTCATATCAATCATTGCACGGGAAACTTCCTCGGTCTTAGATGCCTGATTCTGTGCTCCTTTTGAAATCTCTGAGACCGTATCTGCTATCTGGTAGGATGAAGAGGTCAGCTCCTGTACAGATGCAGACATCTCTTCTGCAGTGGCAGCCACATTCCTGGATGTGGTGTGGACCATAGAAACAACATTGTTCAGAGATATCCTGGTGTTCTCTATGCCATCAGTTAGCATTTTGAACTCTCCGACACCTTCCACCTGTACAGGACGACTCAGATCGTTGTTGGATATGGCATCGAGCACCTCACTGGAATCTTCGATGATTGCCTGCAGGTTCTCTCCAAAGTTATCAAGAGCATTTGCAAATATCTTGAAATCACCCTGCGTTTCAAAGCTTACCCTTGCATCCAGATTACCTTGTGAATATTCATTCACTATCCTGATAGCTTCGTTGAGAGGTGTCACAAGTGCATCAATAGCACCATTGACTGTATTGATGGCTTCCTGGAAAGCACCTTCATAAGCAGAGCCATCAGCCCTGTAATCAAGGTTTCCGGCTTCACTGGCATGGCCCAGTTTCATGAACTCATTGACAATGCCCTCAATATTACCCATCATGGAGATATAGCAAGGGATCAGTTCATCGTTCTCAGAACGCCTGCCCACTTTTTTAAGGCCCTGGAGATCACTGAGATCACCCACAGCAATCTTCTTGTTGACCGACATTACGGTGCGTATCCTGTCGCGGACAGAGTTTGTAGCGGTACCCATATCTGCAAAGATACCCTGATAGTGTCCCTCTACCCTGTGGGTGTGGTCATTCTCTGCCATAAGCTGCAACACTTCATTGCTCTCCTGAAGTCCCGCAAGACCATCGATACAATGATTGATGTTGTTCTTGATCACATTGAAATCACCCTTGTAGTTGTCAGTGATCTTTTCCGGAACCTCTCCCCTGGATATACTTTCAACATACTCGGCTGTCAGGTTCAATGGGTTGATAACTGCATCAAATGCTTTGTTGACTGTAACAATGGCTTCCTTGAAAAGGCCATCAAACCCGGAAGCATCTGTCCTGTGTGCCAGATTGCCCTCTTCGGCAGCTTTGCCCAGCACAATGAACTCATCTGCCATGCCTTTGACTTTTTCCATCACTGATATTGTGTTTGGAAGGAGCTTGTCGTTCTCAGAACGTTTGCCTACTTTTCTGTACTTCTCAAGATCATCGAAGTTTCCTACAGCCATGTACTCGAATGTGCGCTGGATGTTAAGCAACCTGTTGCGAACTTCGTTAACAGCGTATGCATTATCCTTGAAGATGCCAGGGTATTCACCGGTCACACCATCTTCAAAGTCATTTACCGCAAGCTTTAGGAGAATGGAGGTGCTCTCATTGAGCGGCTTTGATATCGCATCAAGATTGCTGTTCATGCTCTCAATGATCTTCCTGAAATCACCGCCATGCTGAGAAGCGTCCACGCGTACATCGACTTTACCGGCGGCAGTTGCTTCTGCCAGTTTTGCGGAATCTACCATCAGGGCATTTATTGCATCTACACAGGTATTGAGATTGTTTCTCAGGTCATTGAAAGAGCCCTTGAATTCCTTTGTGCTCTTTGGAGGAATGTCCCCCCTGGAGAGCCTCTCGACGAACTTTGATGCAGCCATGAACGGTTTTACCATCGAGTCCATCAGGCTGTTTACATCGTCTGCAAGTCCTTTCGCATCAGCATCAAACTTACCTGCATCCACGCGGGCATCAAGCTGTCCTTCCTGTACACACTTCTTCAATCTGTCAACTTCAACTATGACAGATGCCTGGGAGTCTGCAGTTCTTTTCCATTGCATGGCATTGTCAAGGAAAGCATTGAATGCTTCAGCAACTTCTTTGTTCTTCCCGGCCATTCCTGTGTCTACCCGTGTACTGAGGTGACCATTATTAATGCTTTCAAGCACACGTTCGATCTCTTTGTTCAGCTTATTGTTCATTCCTAACATTTAGAACCCTCATCAACTGCGTATATTGGAAAGTCTAACAGAGATTAAGCATAGTAAACTACTATAAGTAATATAATATTAATATAATGGATAAAATTACTAATATAAAAATATATGACATTATCTATTTTGTAATATTATATATAAGAGTATTCTAGGGATTAGATCTTTGTCTAGAACTGTAACGCATAAAATAGCAGCTGAAATGTCCTTGCACTGACATCAATAATAAGGTGGACGTATAGTAAAAAAAAAGGGAAATGAATCCTCACTTGAATTCAGACAAACAGACCTATCGATGCCATAGCCATTATTCAAATGAAGGTTCCTACAAGTCCTAAAATAGTTATTCTATACTTCTTTAAGCTGATGAACCAAGATATCAAACTGTTTTTCCATATCTGGCATAATAGTGATTATTTTATTGTACTCACCTTGCATGGCAGCTTGCTCCATCTCAAATGCCAAAGAACTAAGAACCATACCGCCAAGATTAGCAGAGGTGCCTTTGATCTTATGGGAACACCACAGGATATTTTTCATCTCTCTTTTATCTACATTTTCTCTAAGTTCCCTGATCTGTTCCGGCACTTGTTTCAGGAATATTGCGATCAAACTTCTGGCAAGTTCTTCATCATCCATTATCCTTTCAAAGAGAGCCTCTCTGTCAAATATCAATGGCTTTGCAAAGGTTTCCGTATCACTTGGAGATGAACTGTCCTCTGTTTTTCCTTTCCGGACCACTTCAAGCCATTTATCCAGCAATTCCATTAGGGACTTCAATGAAACTGGTTTTGAAATGTAATCGTCCATGCCAGCTTCTATAAATCTTTCCCTGTCCCCCTTCATGGCATGTGCTGTCATTGCGATTATCGGGATATTCCGATTCAGGACTGCTGATTCGGGCTGCCGAATGAGCCTTGTGGCCTCCAGACCATCCATTTCAGGCATCTGCACATCCATTAGCACAAGGTCGTATGGCAATGTTTGAAGGGTTTTTAATGCTTCTGCACCATTGGCTACAGTATCTACACGGAGGCCCATTTTTTTCAGCATGCTCTGGGCTACTTTCTGATTGACGATGTTGTCCTCGGCCAGCAGTATCCTTACATTTTTGATTTTCTGCATGGAAGTAGCATGCTCGGTAACAGAAGAATGTGATTTCTGTTTCTCATTGTCCGGGGTCAGAATAGTTGATAGCTTCTCGAATAGTTCCGATTGCCTTACAGGCTTGGTAAGATATGCTTCAAAGTGGTTCTTTTCGAGCTGTCCGGAGGCGGACCACTGTCCCATAGATGAAAGCATTATAAGGCAAGTACTTTCAAATTTTTCATCCGACTTGATGATCCTTGCAAGGGTCAGTCCATCCATCCCGGGCATATGCATGTCCAGGATTGCTACATGGAATGGTTCGCGATCTTCATGTGCTCTGTAAAGAGCTTGCAGTGCCATGGGACCGTCAACAGCTTCCACTGGATTTGCACCCCATGAAGATATCTGAGCGACAAGTATCTCCCGGTTCGTAGCGTTATCGTCCACAACGAGTATGCGTGCGCTTTGAATATCTGCTGGCAGGAGTTTATTCCTTTCACGGTATGGTTGCTTTGCAAAGCGGACTGTGAACCAGAACTCTGAACCTTTGCCCTGTTCACTTTTCATTCCTATCTCTCCCCCCATCAGCTCCACAAGCTGTTTGGAGATAGCCAGGCCAAGCCCGGTACCACCATATTGACGCGTCGTGGAAGCATCTACCTGGTAGAACTGGTTAAAAAGAAGGGATATTTTATTCTTCGGGATACCAATTCCAGTGTCCCGGACAGAGAAACGCAACATAGCTTCTGTATCTGTCTCAGAAACCAGATTCACGCGTACAGATACCTCGCCATGATGCGTGAACTTAATTGCATTGCCAGTCAGATTGGTCAATACCTGCTGCAGACGTCCGGTATCACCTCTTATGTAAGCAGGTACATCCGGCTCGGCCGCACAGATGAATTCCAGCCCTTTGTCATGGGCTCGTATGGATAGCATGGCAGCAAAGCCGTCCAGCACACTATGCAGGTCAAAGTCCAGTATCTCCAGTTCGAGCTTACCCGCCTCTATCTTTGAGAAGTCCAGTACATCATTGATTATCTCAAGCAGTGCTTCTCCGCTTGTCTGTACCGTTTCAACATAATGTCTTTGCTCTTCATCGAGCCTTGTGTCAAGAAGCAGACCTGTCATGCCAATAACACCATTCATTGGCGTACGTATCTCGTGGGACATGTTGGCCAGGAACTCACTTTTTACCCTAGCACCATCCTCTGCTTTGGTCAAGGCAATGTCAAGTTCCTTGTTCTTCTTTTCTACTTCCTCTGCATATGTTCGCATTTTTTCATCTGCAAGCTTACGTTCGGTGATCTCACGCATGACTCCCACCGCGTGCCAGCCATCGGAGAGTTCAAGAGAAGAGAGTGACATTTCAACCGAGATTTCCCCGCCATTCTTATGAAGAGCTTCCAATTCAACGGTCTTACCCACAGCGCCGCCTAGTCCGGTTTTGAGAAACAGTGGTAACTTTTCTTTATGGGCTGCATGATAGCGTTGCGGTGCTAATAATAAATGCAGGTTTTGACCGATAGCTTCCCCGCTCATATATCCAAAAATACGTTCCGCCGCCGAATTCCAGAAGGAGATGTCTCCCGCTGGATCCATCATCAGGATTGCATCCTGCGTTGACTCGGTAATAGCTCGCATCCGAGCTTCTTCTGCCTGCAAAGCCTGCTCGGATTTCTTGCGCTCAGTTATATTAATGTGGGAAACAACTACTTTGCGCGGGAAGGAATTGGTGCCTTGAAAAGGACACACCTTGCCTACGAACCATCGCTCTTCTTCCGGAGAATGACATGGATATTCAAGCTCGAAATTCTCTGCCGATCCATTCATCACATCTTCAATGCCCCGGGCAAATTGCAATGCTAAGTCACTATCTGAACCCTTAGAGTCTTTTGCAGTTTGAATGTAATTTGTTCCTTCACTTACTTTTTCAAGGTCAGCAGAATTGGCAATGGCAAAATCTTTCCATGATTTATTTGTTTTTATTATAGTTCCGATCTCGTCCAGTACACAAATATTTGCATCTAAAGAATCCAGAGTGGACTGGTTCAATTGATTTAAGTCCCTAATAGTTTGTTCTGCATACCACTTGTCTGTGATATCACGACCTACGCCCACCAATCCCAGAATATCTCCTGTAGAGTTACACAAAGGAGCTTTTAGGGTGTCAAGCAATACCCCTCTGCCGCCGGGATAATCAACCCATTCTTCATTGTGTCTGGCCTTGCCTTCTTTCAGCATGATTGTATCATTCGCTCTGAAGAAGTCGGCAAGTTCCTTGCTGAACAAATCGTAATCCGTATTACCGATTATCTGGTCTCTGCCCCTACCTACAAAATTTGAGAACTCAGGATTGCAACCCAGGTATACTCCATCAATGTCTTTGAAGAATATCATATCTGGGATTGAGTCAAGAAGGCTTTTTAGCAGAGATTTTTCCTTTTCGAGGTCCTCTTCTGCCCGCTTGCGGTCGGTAATATCCCTGGCTGCAGCGTAGACCAGATCTCCTATAGGGACTGAACGCCATTCTATCCACCGATAGGAGCCATCCTTGCATTTATAGCGGTTCTCAAAGTTCAGGACATGTTCCTGAGCATCCAGCCTGGAAATTGTTTCCAGAGTAGCTTCCATGTCTTCAGGATGCACATAATCCAGGAACAGCTTTCCTTCCAGCTCAGTTATTGAATATCCAAGTACCTTCTCCCATTCCGGATTTAGTCGAATGAACTCACCACTGCTATTAGCTATGCAGAGAAGGTCCAGGCTGGATGTGAAATAGCGCTCCAGTTCCTCATTCTTTTCCTGTAGTGCCTTTTCGGCCCGCTTACGTTCAGTAATATCGCGTACAGCCGCCACACGGACTGAGCGTCCTGCGTACATCAGATTGTAAGCTTCAATTTCAATTGGCAATATAGTTCCATCTTTTCTCACTACGCGAACTTCATAGGGTTTAGCAACACCTTTAACCATCTGCTGCCGGACAAAATCAAGATCATCAGGATGAATTAACATTGGCAAAACATTGTTGCCTAAAAGTTCATCTCGCAGGTATCCGGTTATACTGCTGAG